>QKFE01000071.1 GCA_003252225.1 Kiritimatiellales bacterium
CGCTGAGCATGGCGATAACCGAACAGACGCCGAAGATAATTCCGAGCATCGTCAGGCCGGCGCGCAGTTTGTACTGGCTGAGGTTTTTAATCGCCAGTTTCGCCATCCGCTCTGGACGCATCGACTTCATCAAAGCATCGACACTCCGTTCAAATCGTTCGCGATAATTTTACCGTCCATCACCCGGATAACCCGTTGGGCGCGGTGGGCGATTTCATCATCGTGCGTCACCATTACGATGGTTTTTCCTTCGGCGTGAAGCTCGTCAATCAGCATTAGAATTTCGTGCCCTGTTTTCGAGTCGAGATTACCGGTCGGTTCGTCGGCCAGCATCAGAATCGGGTCGCATACCAGCGAACGGGCAATCGCCACGCGCTGCTGCTGGCCGCCCGAAAGCTCCATCGGTTTATGTTTCAGCCGGTCTTTCAGTCCCATTCGCGTGGCCAATTCTTCCGCGCGGATTTTCGCCTGCGATTCGGGCACGCCCTGATAAAAAAGCGGCACTTCAATATTCTCCAAAACATTCAGCTGCGGAATCAGGTTGTACGATTGAAAAATAAAGCCGAGTCGCTTTGAGCGGATTTCCGAAAGCTGGTCATCGGTCAGTTTGGAAACATTTTCGCCGCCGAGCAAATAGTCGCCATGCGACAGATGGTCCAGACAGCCGAGCAGGTTGAGCAGTGTCGATTTGCCCGAACCGGATGCACCCATAATAACGGCATATTCGCCCGGCTCGATCCGCAGATCGATGCCGCGCAGCGCCGTCACCCGCAGCGGGCCGTTGACATATTCTTTAACGGCTTCTCTCAGTTCGACGATCGGGATGCTCATTTTTTCTGACCGTTTCCGTTTCGCTCGTTTTCGGCCAGCGGGCTCTTTTTGATTTTCGCATCCGATTCCAGTTCAACCTCGGCATAGAGCAGCAGTTTTTCGCCCTCCTCCAGTCCTTCTTCGACTTCGATAAACTGCGTGTTGTATTTCCCGATCTTCACTTCGCGCAGTTTTTTGCGGCCGCGCTTTATGACGTAGACATAGTGGTGTCCATCCTTTGAAACAACGGCCTGAATCGGCACATATAAAACATCATCCAATCGATCCGTCACAATTTCAACGGTCGCCGACATACCGGGTTTCAACTGGCTGTTTATGCCCTCTTCCACATTAATCATAATCGTGTAGGTTTTCACCCCGGAGCTGAACCAGTGCTGCGAATCCGGAACCGCGCTGATTTTTTCAACGCGGCCTTTCAGCACCAGACCGGGCACGGCATCCAGCGTTGCGACGGCCACCTGATCCATTTCAACCTTATCAATCATCGCCTCGGGAACCCCGACTTTCAGATTCCACGCGCTCAGATCGGGGAATGAAAGAATCTTCTGGCGGAAATTGACGGCAGCACCCTTTTCAATTTTATCGCCGCGGCGATCCTGCGGATAAAAAACCTGCCCGTTAAAATCGGCGTAAACCTTGGTATTCGAAAACTGCTCTTCGCGGGTTGCCAGCTGGTTCTTTTCAATTTCGAGCCGTGTTTTTTTGGACTCGATATCAGCCTCTTTACTCTGCACATCCGCCGATATGGTTTTCTCCAGCCGCTCCAGCGCCGACACCGCGTTCGACACCGCATTATCCAGTTCCATCAGCTGCTTTGTGTGCGTGTATTCCTGTAGAATGCTCAAATCGGTTTTTTTATTCCGAACCTCGATTTCCTTCCGCTCCACCCCCAGCTCATCGGCTTCCAGTTCCTGCCGGTTTGAATAGCCCTTTTCATACAGCTCCTGCGTGCCCTCCAGTTCACTGCGCGCCTTTTTCAGCTCCTGTTCAGCGAGGTAAATACTCGACTGGGCCTTATCCACACTCTGCTGATATTCAACCTCCTCATATTTCTGTAGGTCCAGTTTCGCCAATTCGACCTTCATTTCAGCCGTATCAATGTCCGTCGCATTTTTCAGTTTGGCAATCTGCAGCGTCTCAATTGCATGCTTCAGCGCCGCCTCGGCATTCGCGACATCCGCCTGCTGATCCAGAAAACGCTCCATCAGTTCGCTCGATTCAAGTTCAAACAAAAGCTGCCCGTTCGTCACTGTTGCACCGTCATCAACAATCGAAACAATTTTTGCATCCCGGTTCGCTTCGTTCAGAATATCCCGGCTTGTTTTCGCCATCAGTTCGCCCGACTGCAGAATACTGATTACGAGATCGCCGCGCATCACATCGCACGAATGCGCATTATCCGGATCAACCCGATCCGACGCCTTTTTCGGAAGCAGCGCCAAAACAATCAGAACCGCCGCCGCAAGAATTCCGATTTTAACGCTACGGCGCTGAAGCAGATCCTTCACCTTTTTTATCCACCTGTTCATACCACATACCCTTCGGGTCAATTTCAAACCGTTCAATGGCATTCCAGAAACGGAGCCGGTTAATCGTGTAATCCACCAGCGCAATGGTGGCCTCGTTGCGCGAACTGAGCAGATCGTCCTCCGCATCGAGCAGATCGCGGGTCAGCGCTTTTCCCTGTTCGAGCAACAGTTTTGTATTTTCCACCCGCCGTTCCGAAAGCTGCACACTCAACAGGCGGTTATTGTAAACAGACTGGTTCCGCTCAATCTTGCGCCACAGGTCGCGCACCGACAGGAGCACATCTGATTCATCCTCTTCGAGGTCACGCTTTGCGCGGTCCAGATTAATCTGCGCAATCCGGTAATCGTTCCGTTTTTCCGTCCAGTCAAACGGCAGATTCAACCCCACCGACAGATTCTGTTTCACATCGGTTCCGTCCGAACTGTTAAACTTTTTATTTACCGTATAACCCACATCGAGATTCGGCAGAAAATTGCGCTGCTGGATTTCCACCTTCCGTTCCCGGTCTTCCACCTTTTCGCGCCGGTTAATCAAATCAAGGCGATTTGAAACCGCGGATTCAATTGCGGCATCAATCGTAATCCCCACTTCGACCAACCCTTTATCGCGCAGAACCGCCAGTTCATTCGTGTCCGGCCCGACATTCAACTCAATCGGAAGGCCCAGCGCGAAACGGAAATCATCGAGCGCCTTTTCATAGTTGGATTTCGAAAGCGTCCAGCGATCCGCCGCATTCAGCTCGCTCTGCCGGGCCTGCGCCGCCTGAAAATCGGCAATACGGCCCGCCTTCGCATACGACTCCGTCTGTTCCCGGTTCGCGATGGAGCTCTCATAATTTTTCCGTTCGTTGCCCAGCTGGTCGTAAGTTCGCAGCGTTGCGTAATACTGCGCGGCAATGTTGATTACAAACTCCTGCTGATAGCGCCGGAATTCGCGCACTGCATAAACCATATCCCGTTCCGCCTGCCGCAAAGGCTCTTCCGTCACCAGCGGGCCGAAACCGTTCAACAGCGGCTGAACAATATTTAAACTCAGTGTGTTGTTTGCGTCCGACGTATCGGGGTTTGTGAAATAGCGCACCACATTCTGGCTGAATCCAAGGCTGACTTTTGCGCCCGTTGCCAGCACCCGCGAAACACCGGCATTTATCCCGCCGTCCACGCCGTTATCGCCGAACGATTCCGTTTTGCCGTTTTTATATTTCACCGCCGAAGTTTTCGCATCAGCCGACGCGCGGAAATTCCAGTTAAAATCCTTCTGCACCTCCGTCAGATTCAGCGCCTGAATAAACAGGTTTTCTTTTCGGGTCTGATACGAACGGCTGTTCGCCATGGCAATCGCCAGCGAATCGGAAAGCGAAAGCAGTTCCGGCTCTTCGGCATTTTGTTCCGAAGCCAGCATCTCCCGATAGCGGCGGCTTTCCGCATCATCGATGGTCAGTTCCGAAACAGCCCCCAGTCCGGCCTGCTGCGCCCCGCGGATATTGCCGTACGCGGCGTTGTCCGCTTTCTGCTCCGCGAAATCACCGACCTTTTCCAGCGGACCGCCCGCCAGTTTGACCGGCTTCGCGCCAGGGCGCGCCGGAAGCAGTTCAATTTTCGTACACGATGACAGGAATACCGCGATGCCGAACATCGCAGCACAACCGGCATAAAAAAAAGGTCTTTTTCCGAGAAACAACATAAACCGCACATTCTATGGAACCATGTCAATCCGGGCAATGCTTATTGACACAATTCAAACCATTATCGCGGTTCACAATAGCGGCGGCGTGTGCTACAAGAAATATAACTTACGGATGATATGACCAAACAATGAAACAGGTACTCGTTCTAATTAACCCCAAATCCGGAATCGGCGGGCCTTGGCGGTATATTTCCGCCATCGAAGAGGTGTGGGATACCCCCGAACACGACGTATCCTTCCAGTTCAGCCAGTCCGCCGAAGACGGAGCCCAGAAAGTAAAGCGGGCCATTGACCGCGGAACGGACACCGTTCTGGTTGTCGGCGGAGACGGAATGGTGAACACCATCGGCAGTCAGCTCGTGAATACCCCTGTCCGCCTCGGCGTGATTCCCGCCGGAAGCGGAAACGGGTTCGCGCGTCATTTTGAAATACCGCTCCATCCCGCCGCAGCCGCCAAAGCCCTTTTTGAAGGATACACAGCCGCCATCGACGTCGGAAAAGTGAATGACCGCTTTTTCTTCGTCACCTGCTCCATGGCGTGGGATGGCGCACTGGTTGAAACCTTTGAAAAATTTCCCTTTCGCGGAATCGTTCCCTATGTACTCGCCGGCGCCCAGCAACTGCTTGAATATAAAGCACAGCCCTTTTATGTGGAAGCCGACGGCAAAGCCATGCACTTTAAACATCCCCTGATTTTCACCGTGGCCAATCTCTCCCAGTTCGGCAACGCGGTTTACGTGGCACCCGACGCCAAAGCCGATGACGGCAATCTGGAACTCGTCGCCATCGAAAAAAAAGACATGCCCATAGTCATTGCACAGATCCACCGCTTCATCGAAAAAACCTTCCACCAACACGCCCTCGTCACAAACCGTCATTTTAAAAAGATGACCGTCCGGCGCGAAAACCCCTCCCCGATACAGATCGACGGTGAAATCCTGAATGTTAAAGGCGATATTAAAATTGAAGTGATTCCCTCCGCCCTCAACGTAATTATTCCCCGCTGAACCGATGGACAATTTTTCCCCCGAAATCATCTATATGCGCATGGCTCTGCGCGAAGCTGAACGCGCCGCCGCCGAAGGCGAAGTCCCCTGCGGCGCCGTCATCGTTTTAGACGGACAGGTCATCGGCAAAGCGCACAACCAGACCGAAACGCTCAACGACCCGACCGCGCACGCGGAAATACTGGCCATTACGCAGGCCACACAGGAAACCGGAAACTGGCGCTTAAACGGCGCGGTGATGTATGTCACCAAAGAACCCTGCCCGATGTGCGCCGGTGCGCTCGTACTCGCCCGTATTGAAAAAGTCGTCTGGGGAATGACCGACCCCGTCCGCGGAGGCGCCGTTTCAAAATTTCAGATTTTAAACACAGCCGACCTAAACCACGCCGTCGAAATCCAAACCGGTGTAATGGAAATGGAATGCAAAGCCGTTATGCAGGGCTTTTTCCAAAAGCGGCGCAAAGAAGCAAAAGAACGCAAACAGCAGTCCCGGCAAAACGACGAAGACAGCTATCCGTGAAAAATGAAAAACTTGCGCCCGGCATAGTTGATTAAGGTCGCCGAAACGGATTTCGCGATATAGGAAAAGGTTGTCGCCAGCCCGAACACATTAATCAATGCCGCACCAACGCCTGTTCCGATTGCGATGCTGATTCCGGAAACCAGATAAAACAGCCCCAGCTCTTTCCACCGGCTATGTTTACCGGCTTTGAAAACAAAAAAAACGTTCAGGATGTAGGCGGTCATATTGGAAACCAGAAACGCCAACGCACTGCAAATCACAAAATTAACCATTCGAACGCTTTCGGAAACAGGCTGAATTTCCAGATTAAAAATACGCACGAAAATATCATCGTCCGTCAGCGCCGGGAAAAAGAACCACGCCACCAAAAAGAAGGTCACGATATCGGCGGCAAAAGCAATTCCGCCGCAGAAGGCATACTTTAAGAATTGAATTCCGGCATGGTTCTTTTCAAACAGAATTTTTTTCAGGGCTTCCATCAGCATAAAGTAATTGAGGCGGCGCAAATTAGCAATTTCGGACTCGAAGAAATTGCCGCAAACCTTATTTTTTCATAGTTTTCAACGCCCCGTTTTGCTATTGTAAAAATCGAAGTTAAGGAAAGGAAAGCAGCCCTACGTGGTGCGAGCATGAGGTAACTCCTCTTACCCAATGACACTATAAAGGGAGCTGAACTTTCGGCCGAGCGCCCACACGCCCTTGAATAAGGGAGGGTTCTGGAAGCTGGTTAGATTGGTGCCCACATCTATCACACGGTGATAGAGGTTCACCTCAGAAGACGGCCAACGCGGGGTTTCCTTCCCTAACTTCTGTTTTTTTGATGAGTGATACGAGACTCGTGACTCTTTTTTACGACTTCACCCCCCATTTGAACGATCACGCATTACGCTTCTAATCCCTTCCCTAAATCCCTATCTTCTTCCCATGGATCTTTTTTCCGGACAACCGAATGCGCCCAGAACAAAGCCCGGCGCAGGCACAGCCCCGCTGGCAGCGCGAATGCGACCGCAGTCACTGAATGAAATCATCGGGCAGAAACATATTCTGGGTGAAGGGAAGCTTTTACGTCGAGCGATTGAAGCGGATCGGTTCAGTTCGATCATTTTATACGGCCCGCCCGGCTGCGGCAAAACCACGCTGGCCGAAGTGATTGCAAAAACAACCAACCGACGCTTTGAGCGAACCAGCGGTGTTCTGGCGAATGTGGCGATCCTGCGAAAAATACTGGAAGCCGCCGGCCATTGGAAAAAAATGAACGGGCAGGATACGATTCTGTTTATCGACGAAATCCACCGGTTCAACAAATCGCAGCAGGATGTCCTGCTCCCCTACGTGGAAAGCGGCGACATTATTCTGATCGGCGCAACGACACACAACCCCTTCTTTTTCATAAACAATCCGCTGAATTCACGGTCGCAGATCTTCCAGCTTCAACCCCTCGACGAGGAATCAATTATTGAAGTGTTAAGGCGCGCGATTTCAGCACCAGTCGGCTTAAATCATCTGGTTACCGCCACCGACGACGGACTGGCGCATTTAGCCGCAGTTTGCGAAGGCGATGCGCGGCGGGCTTTGAATGCACTGGAAATCGCTGCGCTGACAACCGAACCGTCGGACGATGGACTGGTTCATTTGACGCGCCACGAAATTGAAGAATCGGTGCAGAAAAAAGCGGTGATGTATGATCACGACGAGGATGAACATTACGACACGATTTCCGCCTTTATCAAAAGCGTGCGCGGTTCCGATCCGAATGCGGCGGTATATTGGCTGGCGAAAATGCTGTATGCCGGGGAAGACCCGCGGTTTATTGCCCGGAGACTGATTATTTTAGCCTCCGAAGATATCGGTAATGCCGACCCGCGCGGGCTGACACTGGCGGTTTCGGCGATGCAGGCGGTCGATTTTATCGGGATGCCCGAAGCACGGATCACCCTTTCGCAGTGCACAACCTATTTAGCCTGCGCCCCCAAAAGCAACGCGGCTTATCTGGCGGTGAATCAGGCAATTGCCGATGTTGAAAACGGCCGGACGCTGCCGGTTCCGAAATACCTGCAAAGCGGGCCGAAACCGGACAAAGGCGACGTGAAATATCAATATGCCCACAACGGCGAAAACCATTTCGTCGATCAGGAATATGTCCCGACCGACAAAATCTATTATGAACCGACCAATCAGGGATACGAAGAAACCATTCGAAAGCGGATCGAACACTGGAATTCGCTGAGAAAGAAAAAGTAATTTGGAGTGCTCGAACACGGGCTTCTACAGTAATGCTTGACGTTACTATCGCGGCACGTTACTAACGTCTCATGATTGAGTCGTTCAAGTGCAGGGAAACTGAAAGTATCTTTAACCGACACCGGTCGCGTAAATTACCGCCGGAAATCCAAAAAACCGCACTGCGTAAGTTATGGATGCTGGATGCGGCCACTGCACTGAATGAGCTGAAGGTTCCGCCAAATAATCAATTGGAAGCGTTGAAGGGGAATCGCAGCGGCCAGCACAGCATTCGAATTAACCGACAATGGAGAATCTGTTTTCTCTGGGACGAGGGTCGGGTAAAAGACGTAGAAATTGTGGATTATCATTAGGAGAATCATCATGACAAAAATGAAACCGATTCATCCGGGGGAAATTCTCCTTGAAGAATTTCTGAATCCGATGGAAATCAGCCAGTATCGGCTGGCAAAAGACATTAGCGTTCCGGCACGGCGCATCAACGAAATCGTACACGGAAAACGGGCGATTTCTGCAAACACAGCCCTGCGGCTGGGTAAATATTTCGATGTTTCCGCACAATTCTGGCTGAACCTTCAAACTCGCTATGATCTTGCCGTAGAAACAGATGCCCTCGGTTCCAAACTCGACAAAGAGGTGCATTCCCTGAATGCCGCCTGACTCTTATGCCCTATTCCAAACAACAGATCCGCGAAAATATGGCCGCAAAACGAAAGGCGCTTGATCCGGAATGGGTGGAGGCGGCGAGCGGGTCGGTGATTGAGCGGTTCCGGCAGATGGAGGTGTTTCGTTCGGCGGGGACGGTTGCGCTGTATAAGGCGATTGCGGGCGAAATTATTTTGGAGCCGCTTTTCGAAATCTGCTGGGACGCCGGGAAAAAGACCTGTATTCCCCTTTTTAATGCGGTCGAAAAAAAATATGAAATGGTCGAAATTGATGAATCGACCTGTTTTAAAACGGGGCATTACGGAATTTTGGAACCGGTTTCCCCCCGCGCCCCCCTTCCCCTTAGTACGATTGATTTGATGGCGGTTCCGGGTGTTGCTTTTGATTTCCGGGGTAACCGGCTCGGGCGGGGCGGCGGATTTTATGACCGTTTTCTCGACCGGTTCGGCGGGGTTTCGGCGGCGGTTGCGTTTGATTTTCAACTTTTGCCGCAGGTTCCTGTCGAAGAACACGATCTGCCGGTGGAGTGGATTGTGACGGAAAGAAAAGTGATTAAAGTGACAAAGGAACGTTAGACAAGGCTGCATCGGAAAGTATATCGTTGTTTGCTTTTAGGAATTGGAAGCCGCACCGCCCACTCTGAGAGAGATTTCGACCGGGCGTTCACGGGGTGCGGCAGGCCGTGAAAAGGAGGTTACCGTGGAGGAAATTTATGCCGGGCAAGGTTTGTTGATCAGCATCGGCTTTTTAGTGCTTGGATTCTTTTTTCACGCCTATCTCACAAAAACCAATGCAATTGCCGCCAGCAAGCAGGCAAAAGCCATTTTGAAAGAGGCCAATAAAGAAGGCGATGTCATCCGCCGCGAGGCCAAAGTACAGGCGAAAGACGCCGTTTTGCGCGCACGCGAAAATGCGGCAAAGGAGTATGCCCACCAACGCAAGGAAATTCTGGATCTTGAACAGCGGGTGGTTGCGCGCGAAAAAAACCTGAGCAGTAAACTGGAAATGCTGAGCAACAAGGAGATTCAGCTGACGGGACGGATGACGGAATTGGCGGAAGAAAAAGAGGTGCTGATTTCCAAAGAAAGAGCACTGGAAAAACTGATTACCGAAGAAAACGTCCGGATTGAAAAAGCGGCGGCGTTTTCAAAAGAACAGGCCCGCGAAGTGATTATGAAGCGGATGGAGGATGAGTTGCAGGGCGAAGCCAACGCACTGGTGCGCAACATCCAGAAAGCCGCGAAGGAAGAGGCGAAAAAAACCGCGCAGGAAATCATTTCCACCGCCATCCAGCGCTATGCCGCCGAAACCGTCTGCGACCTGACCAGCAGTCAGGTGAACCTTGAAAGCGACGATGTCAAAGGGCGTATTATCGGGCGCGAAGGGCGCAATATTAAATCGTTCGAAGCGGAAACCGGCGTAAATGTTTTGATCGACGAAACCCCGGAAGTGGTCGTGCTTTCATGTTACGACCCGATCCGCCGCGAAGTCGCCCGCGTTGCGCTTGAACGCCTGATTGAAGACGGGCGAATTCATCCGGCGCGTATTGAAGAAACGGTTGCGCAGGTACGCAAAGAAATTGATGAAACCATCCACAGCGCCGGTGAAGAGGCGCTCTACGGCCTCGGACTGACCGGCGTCGCCCCGGAACTGGTACACACGCTCGGCAAACTAAAATACCGAACCAGTTATAAACAGAACGTGCTCGACCACTCCGTCGAAACCGCACACATCATGGCGTTAATGGCGACGGAAATGGGGCTCGATCCGAAGCTCGCGAAACGGGTCGGTATTTTCCACGACATCGGCAAAGCGGTCGATCACGAAGTCGAAGGCGGTCATGCCGTAATCGGAGCCAACCTGTTGCGGAAATACGGCGAAGATCGGATCGTTTATAACGCCGTCGGCTCGCACCACGAAGATATGGAACGTGAAAGCGTTTACGCCGTTCTGTGCGATGCGGCGGATGCTCTGACTGCCGCGCGGCCGGGCGCCCGTCTGGAATCCACCGACCTGTATATCCAGCGGCTCGAGCAGATTGAAAAAATCGCATCGAGCATTGCCGGGGTTAAAAGCAGCTATGCAGTACAGGCCGGCCGCGAAGTTCGGATTATGGTCGAACCGACCAAATTCAACGACCACGGTGCTTCTCTGCTCGCGAAAAACATCGCCCAGCAGATCGGTAAAGAGGTTAAAATTCCGGGCACCGTGCGCGTCACCGTTATCCGTGAAACCCGCTGCGTTGAATACACCCGGTAAAGCCGATGGCAAACGAACTCCACCACCCGCTTATCCAGCACCATTTAACCGGACTGCGTGATAAATCGACACCGCCCCACCTTTTCCGCGAACACATCCGTCGGCTCACCCTGCTGCTTGCATACGAAGCAACCCGCAGCCTTCCGCTCAGTTCAACCGAAATTGAAACACCGCTCAAAAAAACGCAGGGGGAAAAATTAAGCTGCCGTATCGGACTGGTTCCGATTCTGCGCGCCGGGCTCGGAATGTCCGCCGCAGTACAGGATCTCATCCCCGAATCCGAAGTCTGGCATCTCGGGTTTTATCGCGATGAATCGACGCACCAGCCGGTTGAATATTACCGGAAGTTTTCTGCCGCGCCGCCCGATATTGCCTTTGTGCTCGATCCGATGCTTGCCACCGGCGGCTCCGCCAGCGAAAGCATCCAAATTGTAAAAACATGGGGCGTCGGAAAAATCAGCCTGCTCAGTATCATCGCCGCACCCGAAGGCATTTCCAAAGTTGAAGCAAACCACCCGGACGTCGAAATCTTTACCTGCTCCATCGACGATCATCTCAACGAAAACGCCTATATTGTTCCCGGCCTCGGCGATGCCGGCGACCGTATTTTCAACACGTTTTAGCGCCCCTTTTCTTTCGAAAAAATTGAGCGGTTTTTTCATGGTAAATACAGGACTGTTTTAGTTTTATATACGTATTCAAACCAACCCCGAATAAGGAGAGAAACTCATGAAGAAGTCCGTGAAAACAGCATCCGCCCTCATTCTGTCGACGGTTTTCGCCGCCGTTTCAGTGTACGCCCACTGCCAGATTCCGTGCGGAATTTACAACGATGAAGCCCGCATTGTGCTGATGGAAGAACACATCACCACCATCGAAAAATCGATGAAACAGATCGAAGCCGGCGAAAACCAGAACCAGACCGTCCGCTGGGTAATGAACAAAGAAAAACACGCCGATGAACTGACGGAAATTGTGACCTATTATTTCCTCGCCCAACGCATCAAAGCCGACAAACCAAACTATGAAGCCAACCTCAAAACACTGCACGAAATCATCGTCTATTCAATGAAGGCGAAACAGACCACCGATCTGAAAAACGTCGAAAAGCTCAAAGAGCTGGTTCACCAATTCGAACACACCTATTTCGGCGAAGCGCATCAGCATTAAAAGTAGAACAAGCGTCCCGCTTGTTAAGGCAAGCGAGACGCTTACCCTACTTACCACCAAAGCCGGTAGGCGGAATCGAGCTGGAAGGCATTTTCAATATGGCGGATTTCCGGCTTTGCTCCGGATTCGCCGATCACTTCAATGACATCAAACCGGAGATAATCCGGTTTGATTTTTTTATCCTTCAGATAGGCCACGGCAGCGCGGGAAAGCCGTTTGCGTTTTTCCGCATTCACCGCCGAAAACGGCCGCCCGAAGTCTTCATTTTTACGAGTTTTCACTTCGACGAAAACAAGGGTGTTTTTTTCCGACGCCACAATATCGAGTTCATCGTGTTTGCCGACGCGGATGCGTTGGCCGATGATTTTATACCGCTTCATTTTCAGAAACCGGATTGCCTGCTTTTCGCCCCACTCCCCGGTTTTGAGGTGGGTAGGCCGGGAATCGCGGCGGAACAGGTTTTTAATGAACGACCGCATCGCCGGACAGAATGGATTTGTAAAGCCGGGTGTAATCCTCGGCCATGTGGATTACGGAGAAGTTCTGTTTCATCGCGCGTTTCATCAGCGGTTTCCACTTTGCCTGATTGGAATAGGTTTCGAGCGCGCGCCGAATACAGCTGAAAAAGTTTTCCGGCTGGTAGCCGTAAAATTTGAACCCGGTTCCGCCCTCTTCAGCATAATCGACCACGGAGTCTTCCAGCCCGCCGACGCCGTGAACGAGCGGGATGGTTCCGTAGCGCATACTGTAAAGCTGGTTCTGCCCGCACGGCTCAAATTCGGACGGCATTAAAAAGAGATCCACTCCGGCTTCAATCTGATGCGCCTTTTCGTTTGAAAATTCGATCCACGAACAGACCCGATCCGGCCAGCGGTCGGCCCATTCGCGGCAGGCCTGTTCGTAATGGCCGTCGCCGGTTCCGAGGATAATCAACTGCGCCCCGCTTCCGGCAATCTGCTCCATTGCACCGGCCAGCAGGTCGATTCCTTTTTGCGGCACAAGCCGGGTAATGACGCCCAAAAGCGGGCGGGTGGGATCCTCGCTGAAACCGGCGAGTTTCTGCAGTGCTTTTTTGCACGCTGTTTTTCCGGACAGATCCTGCAATGAATAGTTTGCGGCGAGATACTGGTCTGTTTCCGGATTCCAGCGGGAATAATCGATTCCGTTCAAAATACCGTGCAATACGTTTTTCCGTTCGCGCAAAACCCCGTCAAGTTTACAGCCGAATTTCGGCAGCTGGATTTCCTTTGAGTAGGTCGGGCTGACGGCATTAATCGCGGTCGCTGCGACGAGTCCGCCTTTGAGCATGTTGATTTCGCCGTAAAATTCAAGGGTGTGCATCGTGTAGCATTCGGGCGGAAGCTGGGTCATATAAAATTTTTCGGCCGGAGCCCAACCCTGATGAGCCAGGTTGTGAATGGTCATCAGCGTCGCTTCCGTTCCGGCGCGGTTTTCCCCCTCAATTCCGTATTTGAGCAGCATCGGAACCAACCCGGCCTGCCAGTCGTTGCAGTGCACGATGTCGGGTTTGATTTCCCATTCATCGATCAGTTTAACGACGGCTTTCTGGAAAAAGAGGAAGCGTTCGAAGTTGTCGGAATAGCCGTGCCCGCTGTGGCCGTAAATCCCCGGCCGGTCGAAAAATTCGGCGCTGTGAATGAAATAGGTGGTGACGCCTTCGAATTCCTGCATCCAGACGGTGCCGTAAAACCACGCGCCGCCGAGCGGGATGTGCAGCTCCACATCGCATTTTTCCAGCCGGTACCGTTCGCGGTCGATGGACTGATAGAGCGGAATAAAACGCGTTACGTTCTGCCCCTGCTTCGCGAGCGCTTTGGGCAAAGCCGCGCAAACATCTCCTAGACCGCCCGTCGATGCGAATGGTACGATCTCGCTACTGACAAATACAATATTCATCCAACTACGTTAAAGGAATTCCGAATGAGCTTCGAGACTCAACTTCTGCAATTACTCGCCTCCCCTCAATATCGCCCGATGAAACAGCACGAAATTGCCAAGGCGCTCAATATTAGCAGTAAAGGACCGCGCGCAGAGTTCCGCCACGATCTTTATGCCCTCGAAGCCGCCGGTAAAGTGGTTCGCCTCCGCAAAAACCGATGGGGCCTGCCCGAAGCCGGAAACCAGTCAACCGGCGTGATTAAAATGATGGCAAAAGGGGGCGCTATTTTTATCCCCGAAATTGAAGGCGAATCCGAAATTTATATCTCCGAGCGCAACTGCGGCGTCGCCCTGCCCGACGATAAAGTGACCATTGAAATCTTCCATTCCGAATATGCCGCCCGCCAGCGCGAACGCCGCGGACAGACCGAGCTGCGCGCCGAAGGTAAAGTGGTTTCCGTGCTCGAACGCGCGTCCGATCAAACCGTCGGACTGCTCCGGAAAACGCCCTATTATTGGTACATCATCCCCGATGCTCCCGGATTCAAACACGACGTCCGCGTTGAAAACAGCGAAGGCATACCGGATAACCACAAAGTGCTGGTGAAACTCAATCCGTGGATCGACCCCTATAAACCGCTGACCGGAACCATCCTCGAAGATCTCGGCGAGCGCTCCGCCCCCGGCGTCGATGTCGACAGTCTGCTCGCCGATGCCGGAATCAGAGAAGCATTCCCCGATGAAGTAATCGCCGAGGCCAACCGGATTTCCGGCGAAATCACCCCCGAAAAAATGGAGGGCCGCCGCGACCTGCGCGATGCGGTCACGTTCACGATCGACCCCGAAACCGCCAAAGATTACGACGACGCTGTTTCAATTGAACCCCATTCCGACGGCGGCTGGATTCTCGGGGTTCACATCGCCGATGTTTCCACCTATGTCGAACCCGGTTCACTGATCGACAAAGAAGCCTTCAAACGCGGAAACAGTATTTATCTGGTTGATCGCGCCGTAATGATGCTGCCCAAAGAACTGACTACAAAAGTGTGCAGCCTCAACCCCGAAAACGATCATTTGACCCACTCGGTTGAACTGCATCTCTCCCCCGAAGGCAAAATACTCGGATACGAATCCTTCCCGTCCGTCATCCACTCCAAAGCGCGGCTCAACTACACACAGGTGCAGAAATTCATCGACGGAAAACCGGATCACGGCATTCCCGAAATGATCGTCCGGCGGCTCGAAAACCTCTGGCCGCTGGTTCAGAAAATCCGCGCCCGTCGGGTCGCAAACGGCTCGGTGGAAATCAATACCCCCGAAATCGAAATCAAACTCAACGAACAGGGGAAAGTTGAAAAAATGATGCCGCGCTCCGAATCAAAAGAGGCGTACGGTTTAATTGAAGACTGCATGTTACTGGCTAACCGCGCCGTCGCCGAAATCCTGATCGGAGCGGAAAGGCCGGCGATTTACCGTATTCACGACGAACCCGACGAAGAGCAGTGGGCCGCCATGGGCATGGAATTGCAGGCGCTCGGTATTCCGCTATTGCCGCAATCGCGCGCCGAAATCAACGAAGCCGTCCGAATGGCCGCCGGAACCGCCATCGAATACACCGCTAATCTGGCGATTCTCCGAAACTTCAAACGGGCCGAATATTCCGCCACCCAGATCGGCCACTTCGGACTGGCGTTCGATGACTACACCCACTTCACCTCGCCGATCCGGCGCTACCCCGACCTGCTGGTTCACCGGATGCTCAAAGCCGTCGAAAAAGGCCGCGATTTCGGCATGTCAAAACAACAGATTGAAGCGATCGCCCTGCACTGCACCGAAACCGAAAAAAAGGCCGACGAACTCGAGAAGAAAAGTACCGAAACCAAACGGCTCGAATATTACAACGAACTGATGAACTCCTCGCTCACCGCCACCTTTAAAGGCTACATCGTCACCATTAAAGGCAAAGGGATGATCGTCGAACTGCCCGATTCTCTCCAGCGCGGAATGATTACCTTCGCCTCCATCACCTCCGACTGGCTTGAAGCCAATGACGAAATGACGCAGGCGGTAACGCGTGGCGGAAAAGTGAAATTCACCATCGGCGACGAAGTGGAAGTTGCGCTCGCAAAAGTGGACACCGCCCGCGGGTTTATTGATTTCGTACTGGCCGACCAAATCGCCGAACCGCGCCACCGTCAGCGCCGACAAAAAATACAGCCGGATATGAAAACTGGAAAACCCCGTCAGCACGGAAAACATCACCGGAAACACCGCCGATAATTATCCGGCCAGAAAAACACGGGCCGTATTGCGCGGATTTGAAACGTGCATCGCCAGCAGGCAGTTTCCGCGCTGCGGGCACATATAGCCGCAATAGAGTTCGCGCCAGTCATCGGTGTGTCCGTGATATCCGCAGGTGAGAAAATCCTGTTCGGCCTCTTTCCACTCAACACAGCGACCGTATTTGCGGGAGAGAAAAAAAACGGTAGTCATCGACTGATGCACGGTATTGCTGGATCTGCCAGTTTTTCAGCCCCAGAAAACCCGCGCAATTTCCATGTTTAAATCCATTTTCCGCACTGTTTTTGTATACCGGCATGTTCCACCTCGATGCCTGAAAGGGGCATCGCACATGCCAGTTTAGATTTTTGACTTCGGGAAACTGATTTAAGGCTGTCCGCGCGCGCGATTTCGCCGATACTCTATTTCTGCGCCTTTTTATCTTCCGTTTTCACCGTTAAGTTCAGTTTGGCCCCGCTGCCCGATTCTTTTGAACTGATGGCGTAAAGGCCGTTGCCGGAGGTTCCCCAGATTCCGAACGTCACGGTTTTCTGCTTGGATTTTGCAGCTTCTTTGAGGAGTCCGATGTCATCAATTTCAACCGTCACCAGTTCGCCTTCTTCCCACTTCATATTATTCAGCCGGGCAATCGGGCTTCCCCAAAGCCGGGGATCCAGCAGCCCCTGTTCCGCCGGCACGCCTGGCGCCGTTTCCCAGTAAACATCGCGAAAATAGCTCCACAGGTAGGAGGCTTCACCGATCCGGGCATTCTGCCCCTTCGTGCCCAGCGCGCCTTTGCCTTCCTCCCATTTCAGGTTGTTTTCGGTGCGAACCATCGGCGCGATAACCACGGATACGGCCTGAGGCATTGTGTTCTTAATATGGAAAATCAGTTCGGCAGACTGAATTTCATTGGTTACGGCGGAGAGATCGAAACCGATCAGTGTCTTAAGCATCGGATTGTGGGCAATCAGCAGCTGTTCGCTTGCACCGCTGTTACGATTCGGATCATTACTCCGCGCGAAGGTATCTTTCGAGACTTCGAGGACAATATTGGTTGTGGCGGCCCGGCCAGCAAAAGCAAGCAGCAGGGATACGGCAAAGGCAGATTTGAATCTTAATTTCACGGTGACCTCTCTTTCGTTGAGATTCGAATAATAGCGAACCGGAAAGAATTAACAAGGGCAGAACTGCACGCGTTAACCACCGTATCCCGACCGGTTGAATAAAAAGAAAGGCCGATTTGTTTATTCGGAAGGGGTGACTTTTAATTCAAGCCGCGGAGAGGCAACGCCTTTGCTGGAGCTGAACCAGAAATCATTTCCGCCTTTATCCATGACGATAAGCAGGGAATTGATTCCGTCGG
>QKFE01000337.1 GCA_003252225.1 Kiritimatiellales bacterium
GCTTTGAAAACGAAACAGCCGGTGACCTCGCGCGAACTGCGCAACCTGTTTTATGAATAAACCTCCCCGTCCCCGTTACCCGCTCCCTGCTTAATCCCCCCTTCCCCACGCCCCTTCCCCCTTACTGTTTGGTATGGTTATTGCAATTACACTCCGTTGTTGTTAACCGTATGTTGTTTTTCAACATATTTGTATGTTTTGGTTTTAAAAAGATGTTCAGCAAATGCCAAATTGTAAGTTTGATAGCCCAGTCATCTGTGACGCCCGCCACATTAAAGAACTCGAAACGCTGGCGGAAATCGCCCGTCGGCTCTCCTGCAAACCGCAACAGGAAGAGGTTCTCCTCGAAGTAATCGATGTGCTTGAAAAGAGCCGTTCGGTGCAGCGCGGCACGATTATGCTTTTGACGGCGGACGGGCGGGAACTCCGGGTTGAAGCCGTGAAGGATCTGAAGGTTCAGCAGGCGGAAGGCGCGGCCTACCGCCGCGGCGAGGGAATCACCGGGCAGGTGCTCGAAACGGGCGAACTGCGGATTGTGCCGCTGGTTTCGGAGGAACCGCGTTTTAAAGGGCGGCTGCACGGACGGACCAATGAGGAACTGAGTTTTATCTGTGTGCCGATCCGGGTTGATAATGAAACGGTCGGAACCCTTTCAGTGGACTGTGTCGCGCAGTCGATGGATAAGCTGAATGAACTGGCGCGGTTCCTTTCGATTGTGGCTTCGCTGATCGCCAACGACGTGACGGCCCGGCGTACGGCGCGGCTCGAACGCGAAGCGCTGGAAAAGGAAAATGTACGGCTGCGCACTGAAATGATGGAGCGCTTCCAGCCGGATAATATGATCGGAAGTTCGCACCTGATGCAGGAGGTTTACACCCGTATTCATCAGGTAGCCGCAACGGATACAACCGTGCTGATTCGCGGCGAGTCGGGAACCGGTAAAGAACTCGTTGCCTCGGCGATTCACTACAGCAGCAATCGCGCGAAAAAACCGTTCGTAAAAGTCAACTGCGCCGCGCTGAATGAAAACCTGCTGGAGAGCGAGCTTTTCGGCCACGAAAAAGGGGCTTTCACCGGCGCGCTACAGACCCGTATCGGCCGCGTGCAGGAAGCGGAAGGCGGTACGCTGTTTCTCGATGAAATCGGCGACTTTTCCCCGACCACACAGGTCAAACTCCTGCGCGTGCTGCAGGAGCGGGTCTACGAACGCGTCGGCAGCAATGAACCGCGAAAAGCCAACGTCCGGATTATTGCCGCAACCAACGCCGACCTTGAAAAGGCGATTTCGGAAAACCGCTTTCGGCAGGATCTGTTTTACCGCATCAACGTCTTCCCGGTTTATCTCCCGCCGCTGCGCGCGCGCAAAGACGACATTATGATGCTGACCAATTTCTTTATGAAAAAATATTCCAACCAGATGGGCGTTGAAATCCGGCGGATTAGTACTCCGGCCATTAACATGCTGATGGCCTACCACTGGCCCGGCAACGTGCGCGAACTCGAAAACACCATCGAATACGCCGTCCTGATGGGTAAAGAGGACGGGGTTATTCACGGCCACGATCTCCCCCCCACCCTACAGGCCCCGGTGGCGCTCGCCGCAACCGGCAGCAACCGCCATACCCTCAAAGCCTGCGTCGCCATGCTCGAACGCGACCTGATTGTGGACTCACTCAAGCGCCACAAAGGAACCATCAGCACCGCCGCCCGCGAGCTTGGTATCACCGAACGGATGGTTCGCTATAAAATCCAGAAACTCGATATTGATTACGAAACCCTCTTCAAAAAACGGCGGCGCAAAAAAACGACAGGAACGCGCTAACCGGGATATGCTGAACGGAAGATGACGATACGCACTGCTACAAAAGAAGATATTCCTGCCATGGCCGAACTGCTCCACGAACTCTTCGCCATTGAAGTCGATTTCACCCCCGATTTTGCCGTCCAGTCCGCCGGGCTCGCGCTCCTGCTCGAACGCGAAACCGCCCGTATTTTTGTGGCCGAAATCAACGGCGAAGTCGTCGGAATGAGCACCGTGCAGATTATCGTCTCAACCGCAAAAGGCTGCGAAGTCGGCAGTGTTGAAGATGTGGTCGTCGACGTCAGCCACCGCGGCAAAGGCATCGGCTCCTCCCTGCTGCGGCGCATCGAAGAGTGGGCTGTACAAAGAGGCCTCGCCCGCCTGCAATTACAGGCCGATCGCGACAATCACCCCGCCCTCGGCTTCTACCGCCGCCAAGGCTGGAAAAACACCAACCTAATCGGCTGGATGAAACACCTTTAACCCACCTTAAATGTCCCTGATATGTAGAGGCGTTTCTCGGAAACGCTCAGCGGCACTACATTTTCCAGTAATTCAGAATTACTTTAAGGCTCCATCTCAACTCGGTAGAAACACGCGCTTTCGGGCAGGATAAAAAATACTTCTTTTTAAGTGTTGGCCGGGCGAATAGTTCGTGATACGAACTGTTCGTCATGAAAACTATCTCCCAAAACCAGTTTGCCGAATTTATGGCCGACACCCTGCCGCTGCTGATTAATTCAATCATGCGCGAAGACACCAGTGCGGTTTCAAAAGGACAGCTTTCTGTACCGCAGTTCTGGGCGCTCCATTTTATCAATGAAAGCGGCGGACTCACCGTGAATGAATTGGCGCAGACGCTGAACCGGAGCAAATCCACCACATCGGGGCTGCTGCAGCGCCTCGAAAAAAACGGACTCGTCAAACGCGAAAGAAGCACAACGGATCAGCGGGTTGTTCACATCAGCCTAACAAAAAAGGGGCATAAATTTATCGATGAATTTAATACCAACCGCCTACAGGGTATTCGCAACACGTATGCCCCGCTGACCGCCGCCGAACGCATGCAGCACAAGGAGATCATGGAAAAGATCATCGCGCATATCAAAAAACTGACCCCGGCTATTTTTATCGCCGGACTGCTCCCGTTTTCTTCCCCGGCCCAGACCGTCACAAATCAATACACGCTGGAACAGAGCATCCAAATCGGACTTAAACGTTCACTGACAGTCGCCAACGCCGCACGGCAGAAAGAGATTGCGCAGGAGCGCCGAAAAGGGGCGATTTCGGAAGCGCTGCCGACGCTTTCCTCCCAGTTCACGTACACCCGGAACTATCCGGGAGAAATCGCCGAGTTTATCGGCGAAGAGTCGCGATCCGCTGGACTGGAAGCCAGTTGGCGTGTTTTCTCCGGCGGGCGTACCCTTGCCGCGATCCGGGCATCAAAGGCCTATACGCAGCTGACTGAATATCAGGAACGGCGAGTCCGCGAAACTCAGGCGCGCGATATTGCGCTGGCCTACTACGCCGTCCTGCTGGAGAAAGCCCGGGTGGATTCGCTCGCACAGTCCGTTAAGCAGCTTTCCGATTTTGAGGCCGAAACGCGCAAAAAATATGAGGCCGGCGCGGTTGCCGAATTCGACTGGCTCAGCGCAAAGGTTGCGCTGGCTAATGAACAGCCTCGGCTGATTGCGGCGGAAAATAGTCTCAGTCTGGCGATCGAGGGGTTCCGCAATCTGACTTATATTGACGATGCGCAGATTGAGCTGACGGATTCGCTGGAATATGAACCCGTCAAAGTTGATCTCGATAAAGCGATTCAGCTCGGACTCAATAAACGCCCTGAACTGATGGAAAAAAACCGGGCCATTAAACTCCGCAAGGAGGATATCACCGCACAGCGTGCCGAACTTTGGCCGAAGGTTGATCTGTTCGCCGCCTACAGTTACGAAAAACCGAACCAGTTCAGCTTCATCACAAACGACAGCGGCTGGCAGGATACATGGCACGTTGGCGCACAGGCCAGTTGGGAGCTTTTTGACGGCGGGAGGCGGAGCGCGAATATCGCCGAAAGCAAACTCAACATGGCGATTGAGGAGGATGAATACCGCGATCTGGTCCGGTATGTTTCGCTCGACGTAAAAACCCAGTGGCTGCGCGGACGCGATGCGGCGGAAGTGATTGAAGCGACAACGGAAACCGTCCAGCTGGCGGAACGGGCACTGGAAATTGCACGGTCGCGTTTTGACGCCGGGCTGAGCACCAATCTTGAAGTGACGCAGGCAAACGTTGAACTGAGCGACGCCCGACTTGCACGGGCCATCGCGCTGCACGAATATATGGCTGCCGTGGCGGGAATGAAATATGCCGCCGGCATTCTTTTAGAGGAGTACGAATAATGGATAAAAAACAGACCGCTATAAAAATCGGGATGGGCGCTGCCCTGCTCATTCTGGTTGCACTGATTTTCGTAATGATGTCAATGAAACCGAAAGCCGAGAAAAAAACCGAAGTCGAAGAAGCTGCTATGCCGGTTTCCACGATCACCGTTCGGCTGACCAGCACCGCCGATATTGTTTTCCTCCCGGCCCTGATTGAGGCCAATGTGAATGCGGTTCTCTCCGCCGAAAAACCGGGGCGGATTACGGAACTGAACGCCGACCGCGGCGATCGGGTTGAAAAAGGGCAGCTGCTGATGCAGATCGATGACCGGGTTTGGCAGGCGAATCTGAAACAGGCAAATATCGCGGCGAAAGATGCACAGCGAAACTATGAACGCTTTAAGAAACTACAGGCTGACGGCGCGGTTGCGGACAGCGAATATGAGAGCATCGAAAAAGCCTATATTCAGGCCGAAGCGATGGCGACCGACGCACAGGTGAATATTGAACAGTGCCGCGTCGTTTCGCCGATCACCGGTATTATCAACGACCGCTTTGTTGAAGTCGGAGAATATGTTCAGCCCGGTTCGCCCGTTTTTCAAGTGGTCGATAAAGCGGTTGTTAAGGTCGTCGCGCAGATTCCTGAAAAGGATATTTATTCGATCAAACCCGGCCACCGGATGAGCTTCAAAGTTCAGCCGCTGCCCGAGCGTAAATTTGAAGGCGAAGTCACGTTCGTCGCATCGCAGGCCGACGGGCGCAACAACTCATTCCGCGCCGAAATTACGGTCGATAATTCAGACGGCACACTTCGCCCGGGCATGATTGCCCAACTGGAATTTCAGCGCGGCATGAATGAAAATACGGTTTCGCTGCCGATGTCCGCCGTGCTGCCGTCGAAGGGCGACCACATTGTTTATCTGGCCAAAAACGGGCAGGCCGTTCGGCGTAACGTGCAGATTGAACAGATCACCCGCGAACGCGCACTGATTTCCGGCGGACTTGACTCCGGCGATGAAGTGATTGTTGAAGGCAACCGCACATTGCGCGACGGCCAACGTGTTGAAATCATGAAAGCAGGATTCGGCGAATGATTGTCACCAACTATGCCATTAAATTCCGCACGGCGGTTTTCATCTTCATTGCGGTGCTCGTCGTCATGGGAATCATCTCCTACAACGCACTGCCGCGCGAAGGCAATCCGGACATCACCATCCCGCAGGTTTTCGTCACCGCTGTTTATCCCGGCACCTCGCCCGAAGACATGGAAAACCTCGTTGTGATTCCGATTGAAAAGAAGCTGAACGAGCTGGGCAATGTGAAGAATATTTCAGCGATGGCGGCCGACAGCGTCGCCGTTTTCACCATCGAATATCAGGAAGGCGTCGATGTGGATTCCGCCATTCAGCGGGTCAAAGATAAGATCGACCTTTCGCGCCCCGATCTGCCCGACGATCTCGACGAACCAACCGTTGAAGGGTTGAATTTCAGCACCGATATTCCGGTGATGCGCTTTGCCCTTTCGGGCGATCCCGATTTGGAGCGGCTGAAAAGTACGGCCGAATTTATGCAGGATGAAATTGAATCCATCTCCGGCGTGAAAGAGGCCCGGATTGCCGGAACGCGCGAACGCGAAATCCGGTTGGAATTCGACCTCCCGCGATTGATTGCCTACAACATTCCGATCTTCGATGTGGTCAGTCTGGTGGCCAAAGAAAATGTCACGATTTCCTCCGGAATGCTGGAGGTGGATCAGAATAAAGTGCAGGTTCGTGTCCCCGGCGAATTTAAATTGGCTTCCGACATCCGCGACCTCGTTGTTGTACAGCGCGACAATCACCCGATTTATCTGCGCGATATTGCCACAGTGACCGACACCTACAAAGACCTCGAAAGCATCTCCCGCATCAACGGCGAACCGGCGGTGTCGATTGAAATATTCAAACGTGCCGGTGAAAACTCCGTCTTTTTAATCGACGAAGTAAAACAGATCATTGACCCCGAAAAGCTGCCGGCGGGCATCACACTGACCATTGTACAGGATGATTCGAAGGATATCCGCGATATGCTGGCGGAACTTGAAAACAACATGGCCTCCGGCTTTTTCCTCGTCATCGTCATCCTGCTGATTTTTATGGGCCGCCGCAACAGCCTGTTTGTCGGACTGGCGATTCCGTTTTCGATGCTGCTTTCATTCACCGTGATGTCGCTGATGGGAATCACCCTGAATATGGTGGTACTCTTTTCGCTGATTCTCGCGGTGGGAATGCTGGTCGATAACGGCATTGTGATTGTTGAAAACATTTACCGCCTCCACTGCGAGGGATTGAGCCGTATCGAAGCCGCGCGGCAGGGCGCCGCCGAAGTGGCCTGGCCGGTTGCCACTTCAACATTAACCACTTTGGCCGCATTTTCCCCCCTGCTTTTCTGGCCTGACATTATGGGCGAATTTATGGGGTACATTCCGCAGACCCTCATCATTACCCTCACCTCCTCCCTTTTTGTTGCACTGGTGATCAACCCGGCAATCTGTTCTGTTCTGATTAAGCGCGGAAAACAGAACCTCGGCGAGGATCGAACCGATTACCACCCCTTTGTCCGCGGGTATGAAAACATGCTGCGCGGCGCGATGCACCACCGCGGTAGCCTGCTGATCATCAGCATGGCGTTTCTCATTTTAAGCTCGCAGCTTTACGGCCGCTTCGGCAAAGGCGTTCTGCTCTTTGTTGAAACCGAACCGCGCGCCGCGCAGATCGAAGTGCGCTATCCGGAAGGCACGGCGATTGAAAAAACCGATGCAGCAATGCAGTACATTGAAAATAAAATCCGCGACTTCGAAGACATTGAATTTATCCTCGCCACCACCGGGCAGGGCATGGGCAGCGGGTTTTCGGAGGGCAGCGGCGGAACCTATCTCGGCTCCTTTTACATTAAGTTTATCGATGAAGACCAACGCACCGGCAACACGTCGGAACTGATTAAAAAATTCCGCGAACGCATCGGTAAAATCCCCGGTGCCGAAATCAAAGTGGATCAACTACAGGAAGGCCCGCCGCAACAGCCTCCGGTTAATATTGAAATCTCCGGCGAAAACCTCGAAACGCTCAACGACATTGCCACCGAAATCAAGCGCAGCATCAGTCATGTTTCCGGGTTGGTCGATTTACGCTCTAATTATGAAAGCGCCCTGCCCGAACTTCAGTTTATCGTTGACCGAAAACGCGCCGGTATGCTGGGACTCGACACCGAAACGATCGGCTTTTTTCTGCGCACCTCGATTTACGGCACCGAATCGCAGCGCAAATTCCGCGCGGGTGAAGATGAGTTCGATATCACCGTCCGCCTCCCCCGCCCCAGCCGCGATCAATTCGGACTGCTCGACGAAATTTATATTCCGGTGCAGGACAGCGACCCCGTTCCGCTTTCATCGCTCGGCGAATTTGAATACACGTCAGGCCGCGGCGTCATCCGGCGCCAAAACCAGAAGCGCGTCATCACCGTCTCGGGCAATAAAAGCGGGCGCGAATCCAACGAACTGCTGGCCGATATTATCCCGATCGTCGACCAAATCAAACTGCCGCCCGGCTATTCCATCGAATACACCGGCGACAAAGAGGAACAGCAGGAATCGTCGGAATTCTTAACCCGGGCATTCTTCCTCGCACTCGCCGGAATTATGGTGGTGCTGGTGCTTCAGTTTAATTCCGTACTGCTCCCGTTTGTCATTCTGCTTTCAATCATCCTTTCCATCATCGGCGTAATGTGGGGCCTGCTGCTGACGCGAATGCACTTCAGTATCGTAATGACCGGCGTCGGAATCATCAGCCTCGCCGGAATCGTGGTGAATAACGCCATTGTTTTGGTCGACTGCATCAACCAGCAGAAAGCCAAAGGGCTGACAACCGGCGACGCAGTGATTACCGCCGGCCGCCTGCGTCTCCGCCCGGTACTGCTCACTGCGGTCACAACCATCCTCGGATTAATCCCGATGGCGGTCGGTTTCAGTTTTGACGTGCACACCTTCCGCTTCACGACGGGCGGTGCCACCTCCGCGTGGTGGGCGCCGATGGCGATTGCCGTCATTTTCGGCCTCGCCGTATCCACCCTGCTCACGTTGATCCTCGTTCCGCTGATGTACAGCCTCGCCGACTCCTTCGCCGGTTTTATGAAACGCCACATCCAAATCGGTGAAGATTAAAAAGTTCCCGCCCAATAATACAGACACAAAACTTTCTGCAACAAAGTTGGAGGGCGACGCTCCGTCGGAGCCGTTTCCCGCAAACCGGCGGCTCGGACAAAGCCTCGCCCTCCAGCAGAACCAACTGTATCGGATTGTTTTTTGAATGATAACTGTTATTGAAGACCTCCGCCTCTACCGGAACACCAATATCCATAATTCGTTGCAGTTGAAGCTTGAACCGCGCGTATACACTGCGTAGACTTTCTAGGCTGTGGGGGGAATCGAACGAGTAACAAAGGAGTCTTGCTGTGGCGAAATTGACAGACAATCTGTGGAATGATTTGAAGGCGAAGCTGGCTGAAGACGGTCGCCTCGAAAAATTCACACTCGGGGAACCGGAGCAGGAATATGTGACTTCCCGCGGAATGGATATTCTCCGTCTGCATGCCGCTGACTTTGTGAACAAGCGTATTGCGCCCGCCAAGCCGAAAAACGACGGACGTCAAACCCCGACGAAAGGCCACCCCGTTTTTATTGCCCAGCACGCCTGCGGCTGTAACGACCGCGCAAGCCTGAAACAGTTTTACGCCATCGAAATGGGCCGCGAACTGGCGGAGGATGAAGTCACACTGGTGGTTGACGTCATTCTGCGCTGGATTGAGGAACATCTCGGTTAAGTCCGCCCGGAAACCTGCACCCCGCAGCAGGTTTTTCTTTTTTCGTTTGCGCCTTTGGAATACATTCCGCCCCTTATGGAACCAACCATTCTCAAGAGAGCCGACCACAACGTTAGTCGAAAGAATATCAGCTCAGCCGCCGTAAAGGTGCTGTACCGGCTGAAAGACGAAGGCTACACCGCATATCTCGCGGGCGGCGGCGTCCGCGACCTGCTGCTCGACCGCAATCCGAAGGATTTTGATGTGGCGACGAATGCCACGCCGGAACAGATTCGCCGGATGTTCCGCAACTGCCGACTGGTCGGTCGGCGGTTCCGGCTGGCGCATGTTCTTTTCCGCGGCGAAGTGATTGAAACCTCCACGTTTCGTGCGCCGGTTCCGGATGACGATACGGTTTATTGCGAAAATATTTTTAAAACCGGCGAGGCCGGGATGGTGATGCGCGACAATATTTTCGGAACGCCCGAAGAGGATGCGCTCCGCCGCGATTTCACCATTAACGCCCTTTTTTATAATATCGCCGATTTTTCAGTGATTGATTATGCGGGCGGGCTTGATGATCTGAAAAAGAAGGTGGTTCGCGTGATTGGCGACCCCGATAAACGCTTTGCCGAAGACCCCGTCCGAATGATTCGCGCCGCCCGGTTTGCCGGATCGCTCGGGTTTTCCATTGAAGAATCGGCACTCCAGTCCATCTGCCGCAATAAGGAAAAATTGGCGCATGCCGCGCCGTCGCGGATGTATGAGGAGGTGCAGAAGCTCTTTTTCTGCGGCCATGCGCGCGATGTTTTCAGCTGGCTGGAAAAAACCGATCTGCTGCATCCGATGTTTCACGATTTTTCGCACTGGATTGATGAAGATAAAGCCCGACACGACTGGGTGATTCAGACACTGGAGCAGATGGATCGCTGGCGCAAAGCCGGTCTGCGCGTTCATCCGGCCCTGCTTTTCGCCCTGATTTTCGGCGAATACCATGAATACTGCACAAAAGAACTGATTGACGCGGGGATGTCGGATCATGATGCCGCGCGGCATGCGGTTCAGCATCATTTGCGCGGGATGTGCGACAATGTCCGGGTGCCGAAAGTGGTGATTTACCAGGTGTGCGATATTATGGTGAACCAGCTCCGTTTTCAGCGTACCCGGGGCCGCCGGCCAAGCCGCTTTATACAGAGCCGCGGTTTTCTCGACGCCTTTCTCTATTTCAAGTTTTCATCTAAAGCCCACCAGCGCGACCTCGAACTGCTGGATTTCTGGACCGGACTCCGTCAAAACACAAAGCAGAAACCGGCGGAAAAATCCGCCGAATCCACTCTTGAAGAACAGGAATGTTCTCCTTCGCAGGCTGAACCGACGGCTGAGTAGCAAAATTTACCAAACAACACACTTGTGTCCGCAAGTCCATTAGGGCACATTTTTGTACTACTATTTTGCGGTTTTTTTAGCCGCTCAGACAGGGGATGCAATAATGAATCAAAGCGAAAAGGAACTGAATGTTCTTTATAAAATCTCGCAGACGACAGCGAGCCGGCAGCACAACGTCTCAGAGTTACTGAATGAAGTGCTCCAAATTATGGAAACGGATATGGGCGTGGTGCGCGGAACGCTGACCCTGCGCAAGCCCGGAACCGATATTTTGAAAATCGAAGCGTCGAGCGGTCTTTCCGCCAGTGAAATGCAGCGGGGACAGTATAAATTCGGCGAAGGCGTAACCGGCCGCGTCGGCCAAACCGGGAAACCGGAACTGGTGCCCGATATCAGCGCATCGCCCGATTTCCTGAACCGGACAAAAGCGCGCGGCGATCAGAAAACCGCATTCCTGTGCGTTCCGATTATCCACCACAAAGAGGTGATCGGTACGATGAGCATCGACCTCCCGTCAACCGGCGAAGAAGAGCTGAACGGCTATTTTCTCTTCCTGCAGCATGTCGCCCAAATCGTTGCATCTGCCGTTTCGACGATTCGCGAAGAGATCGAAGAGCGCAATGCGCTGGCCTCGGAAAACGAAATGCTGCGCCGCCAGCTGGGCAACCGGTACAGCATCGACAACATGGTTGGAAACTGCAATTCGATGCGCACGGTCTACGAACAGATCGTGCAGGTTGCAAACAGCGCGGCAACGGTTTTGGTGCGCGGCGAATCGGGCACCGGAAAAGAACTGGTTGCCCGCGCCATTCACTTTAACAGCCCCCGCAAAAACAACGCCTTTGTCAGCGTCAACTGTGCGGCGCTTCCGGAAAACCTGATTGAGTCGGAATTATTCGGCCACGAAAAAGGCGCCTTCACCGGTGCCCAGCAGCAGCGTAAAGGCCGCTTCGAACTGGCCAACGGCGGCACAATTTTCCTCGATGAAATCGGCGATATTTCACCCGCCGTACAGGTTCGCCTGCTGCGCGTTCTACAGGAAAAAACCTTCGAGCGCGTCGGCGGAAATGAAACGATCACCGTGAATGTACGCGTTGTGGCGGCCACCAGCCGGAACCTCGAAGAGGGAATGACGAAGCAGACCTTCCGCGAAGACCTCTATTACCGC
Organism: Kiritimatiellales bacterium; assembly: GCA_003252225.1. GTDB lineage: Bacteria > Verrucomicrobiota > Kiritimatiellia > Kiritimatiellales > Pontiellaceae > Pontiella. The sequence continues at coordinate 11,573 of QKFE01000337.1, forward strand.
CTGAATGTTTTCCCGATCCTGCTTCCGCCGCTGCGCGAGCGCAAATCGGACATCATGCTGCTGGCCGACCATTTCCTGCAGAAATACGGCGTTATGTACGGCAAAGACATGAAACGGATTTCAACATCGGCCATTAACATGATGATGGCCTACCACTGGCCGGGCAATGTCCGCGAACTCGAAAACTGCATCGAACGCGCTGTACTCACCTCGTCGGACGGCGTCATCCACGGCTTCAATCTGCCGCCGTCGCTACAGACCAGCGACGAAACGCATACCAGCCTGCTGCCGGAACACGGCGCTAATCTGAAACAGATGGTCGAAGCGTACGAACGCGAAATCCTGATCGACGCGCTGAAAAAACACCGGGGAAATGCGGCGGCGGTTGCGCGCTATCTTGAAACCACGCAGCGGATCATTAATTACCGTATTAGAAATCTGGGGATTGATGCCCGAAACTATAAATAGGAGACCCGCCCGGAAAGCGAAACCACGGGGAATTTGACTTGAGGTTAATGCTTTACCGGGCGCATACTGACGACATGGAAATGACGCAATTGATTGAATCGCTTGAGTTTCGGTTTTCAGCCGCAGGGATCGAAAGCCCCAAACGCGTAACCGAAGAGCTGCTGGCCCATGTGCTCAACTGCAAGCCGCTTGAAGTTTACACCCGCAAGGTTCCCGACTGCGCAACAACAGCGGAAAAAGTCGCCCTGCTCAAACGGCTCGAACCGCTGGTTAAACGAATTGAAGAGGGCGAACCGATCCAGTATGTACTCGGCCACGTCGATTTTTGGGGGCTCGAAATCAAGTGCGATCCGCGCGCGCTGATCCCCCGCCCCGAAACCGAACTGCTGGTTGAAGAGGTTCTCTCCTCCCGCGTCTGGGACAACAACCCCGCAACGGTTGTCGATGTCGGAACCGGAACCGGATGCATTATTTTAACGCTGGCAACTCAGCGGCCGGACGGCTGCTATAAAGCCGTCGATATTTCCCCCGTCGCCCTCACCCTCGCCAAAGAAAATGCGCAGGCGCTCGGGCTTGAAGGCAAAGTGCTGTGGCTGGAAAACTCCCTGCTGGAACGGTTCGCGCCGGAAAGCTGCGATGCCGTCGTGGCGAATCTCCCCTATATTGCATCCAATGAATGGCAGCAGCTGGCCGATTCCGTACGGGATTTTGAACCGCACGCTGCGCTCAAAGGCGGCGCGGACGGCATGGATTATATCAACGAGCTGGCCACGCAGGCCCGCTATGTTTTAATCCCCGGCGGAATGCTCTTTCTTGAATTCGGCTTTAATCAGGGCGAAGCGGTTTATCACTGCCTTAAAAAGCTGAACTATCAGGAAATCCAGATCAAAAAAGATCTTGCCGGACACGACCGGATTGCGATTGCCGTTAATCCGTAACATGCTGAACGAGGACGACAGACTCCGCGCCCGATTCGCGGCGAACGACCGCGTTGAATTTCCCTACAGCCACTATCTGCTGAAAGGAAACATCGCACACTTAAACGCCAAACGCGCCGCCGTACTGGTTGACGGCGAAACGTTTTCTGTCCCGTACGAACAGCTCCGTCCCGATGAAAACACCGCCCGAAAACGCGTCGAAAAGATTGAGCGGGTTTTAAAAAAAGGGCTCGATTTAATGGCTGAACACGGCTTGAAAAACTGGAGCTTCAAATTCGACCATTCCACCCGTATCGCCGGAAAATGCTCTTTTCAAAACAGGGTCATATCCATCGCATTCGACCTCGCCCGGCATGGAAATGAAGCGGATATTCGCGACACCATCCTGCACGAAATCGCCCATGCCCTCGTCGGCAAAGGGCACAATCACGACGCGGTTTGGAAACAGAAATCTCTCGAAATCGGGTGCAGCGGGAAACGCACCCATTCGCTTCAGTTTTCACCGCCGCGCTGGAACGTCACCTGCGAAAACCGCTGCTGGACCCATACGGCCCAGCAGCGGAATTCAAAACTCATCTGCCGCATCTGCGGAAGCAGGCTGGTTTACACACCGGCTTAATTGTTTTTATCCATCACATCCTGAATCATTTTCCGTTCGTCTTCACGGCGGCAGGCTTCGAGCGCCTTATTGGCCACATCCGCCTTGAATTTCCACTTGTCCTGCCCCGCCAAAATACGGGAAACCCCGCGGATTAAAACCACGTTGTTCGCCGTCGACAGCGATTCATCGGACGCCAGTTTAATCATACTTTCCAGCCCGTTTTCATTCTTCCATCCGCCCAACAGTTTAACGGCGGTTTTCTGCAGCTGTTCATCTTTTGAACGGCATGCTTCCGCCAGCGGAGCGAGCGCGGCTTCACTTTCAGTCTGAACCAGTGCCTGCAGTATATTGGACTGACTCCGGGGCGATGCGCCGTTCATATTCCCGACCAAAACCGACACCGCCTTTTCCTGCTCCGCCGAACGACGGATGATGTCCACAACCGCCAAAAGCAGATCGCGCGAAACAGGCGCTGCTTCCATTTTGATCATAAGCTGAGTGACCTCGTCCAGATCGGCAATCTCGCCAACCTGCCCCATGGCACGCGCCGCAGATGCGGACGTTGCCCGGCCATCCGTTTGCGCCCAAGACATAAACTTCGGCATCAGGTCGGCTCGCCCCCGATTAGCCAGCGCGTCGATGGCGGCACTTCGAAGATTGTCATCGGTTGAAACTACAGCAACTTTTTCCAGCGCCTGATCGATCCCTTTAATTTGCCCCAGTGCCCGGCTGGATTCCGGCCGACCGTTGAGCAGCAGTGCTTCCGCCACAGAAGGGCTTCCGATTTGTACCAAAGCCTGAGAGGCTGCATCCTGTAGTGTCTCGTCATTTTCTTTCAGCATCGCGGCCACAGTCTCTGCGTAGGATTCTTCACCGACAGCACCCAACGCAATAACCGCCCGCAATTTCATTGCGGAAAACAGGGTGCCCAGTTTCGGGGCAATCAGATCCCCAAGCTTCGGGCTTTTCGTCTGAAGTGCCGCTTCAATTACCGCCGCCTGTAGTTCCGGCTCGCCCGAATCCATCGCGGTTTTGGCGACATCCAGATTTCCGCCCATAATCAACCCGAGCAAAGCCACCGAACGGACATCCATCGGTTCTGATTCCGCATAGAGCTTTTCAAAAACCGCCTGATGATCCATGGCAAACAGCGCATCCGTCAGCAGTACATTCGCCCAGCCTTTGGAGGCCGCTCTTTTCTCCGCCAACGCCCGGATTCCTTCCGGCTCACCGATCATCGAAAGTGCCCGAACCGCAGCCGTGAACACCTGCGGATCTTTTTGATTCAGATAGGGGGCAATCAATTTGGATGCACCTGCCTGTTTCCGTTCGCCGAGGGCATAAATCAGCCCGGCGGTTTCGGCAGGGCTTTTTGCCCGGCGGTTTTTCAGCTGCATTCCCAGCGCCTGTCCGGCCTCTTCTGCGGGATTCACCGCCAAAGCCCGGCGGGCGTCGTCGCGCAGCACACCGCTGCTGCTTCCCAGTAATTTGGTCAACACCGGCACCGCTTCTGCACCGCCGATACGCTCCAGATTCCAGATGAGATTACTCATCACCTCTTCCGGCAGGTTTTTACCCAGTGCCGCGCAAATCTCTTCGGCTGCTTTTTTACGGTCGGCTTCCGACGCATCCGGGCTGCTCGCCTTCGAACAGTACGCCAGCAGATCCAGGCGGGCCTGCGTCTGCACATCCAGATTTTTATCGGTCAAACGAGGCAGAAGTTCTTCCACCGAAGCCTGCGAAAGAGCCGCCGCAAACAGAATAGATAACAATAGTTTTTTCATTACGGATTCCCTTTCATTAAAGCGTGTACGGTGCACGGCGCGGACGGTCGAGCCACTTCGAAGCCTGCGGATCGCCGATGATTTCTTCTTTGGACGGATCCCACTGAATCGTGCGATTTAAGCGTTCCGAAATGGCGCTCAGGTGACAGATGGTCGCCGTACGGTGCCCGATTTCAACATCGGCAATCGTCCGTTTACGCGAGCGGATGCAGTCAAAGAAATTATCCTGATGTCCGCGCGTCGCTTTCAGTTGAATATCCGACGGCGTCATCGGTCGGGACATCAATTCGCCCGGATTCGTTTTCAGATCGCCGCCGCGACCGACCCCGATGGCGCCTTTTTCGCCGTAAAACTCGATCTGCGAACCCATTTTCTGAGGATGATCGCGGTAAATTGTCGGTCCGTCTTTATATTTGTAGCCTTGGCAGCCGGAATCATCGTAGCCCTTCGGGAAAAAGAATTCCGGGCCGGAATGATCCATTCCGAGCGCCCACTGGATAATGTCGTAATGGTGGGCACCCCAGTCGCCGTTTTTACGCGAACCGTATTCCCAATAGGAACGCCAGCCGCCGCTATAATTTCCTTCAACCCGCTTTTTATTGTACGGGAACCACGGCGTCGGCCCCAGCCAGCGGTCATAATCAAATCCATCCGGAATGGGTTCCTCCGGCAAAACCTGTCCATCCGGAAACCGGCCGAGGTTTGCATAAATCGTGTGCACTTTTCCGATCCATCCATTGCGCACCATTTCGACCGCACGGCCGAATGAAGTTTCGGAACGCTGCTGACTGCCCACCTGTAAAACTGCGCCATGCCGACGAACGGCATCCGATAAAATGCGGCCTTCGCGAATGGTCAACGTCATCGGTTTTTCAACATAGACATCTTTGCCGGAACGGACGGCATCGAGCGCCATCGCCACATGCCAGTGATCCGGCACCACGATGTAGCAGGCATCAATATCATCGCGCTCCATGATTTTTTCGTGCTCGTTATAGGCCTCGCAACCCTTGTACGAACCGGATGGGGCCTTTTTGGCATAAGCGGATTCCACCTGCTCTTTTGCCTTTTCGCGGCGGTCGCGGTAAACATCGCAAACGGCCAGAATCTGCGCATCTTTCCGGCCAAGACACGAACCGAAATGGCTTCCCATCTGTAATCCAAAACCTATCATTCCCAGAGTGATCCGCTCACTCGGGGCGACGGTTCCGGCCAACCCTAATGCACTGGATGGGATTACCATCGGCGCGGCGACGGCCGCGGTTGCGGCGGACGCGGTCCGCAGCATGTTCCGGCGAGAAAGTCCGGTTCTTTTCTTTTCATTCATTCTCCAACCCTTTCGATCAAAATAATTTATATCGAGGGTGGCTTTTATAGCCCACCGGGGAAACAATAGCTTGTATTTTTGACCACTCTATTTGTACATAATCCGCAAACCGGCTACCGAATCAGGCGCGAAATATTCCGAATTAAAAACGCCAGATCTTCCGGTGCATGCCGAATACACGCTTCGAGCGAAGTGTGGCCCGCGGAAATACTGAACGCAAAATCGAACACCCCAAAAAAGGGTTCCAGTTCTCCCTGCAACGCGCCGGAAATCAGCAGGGTTTTCACACCGCGTTCGCGCGCCATTCCGGCCAAAACCGAGCACAGTTTACCCGAAGCCGTTTGCCCGTCTGTCCGGCCTTCGCCGGTAATCAGCAGATCGGCGCCATTCAATGCGTCCGGCAATCCGACGGTTTCTGCGATCAGTATTGCCCCCGATACAATTTCTGCATGACAAAATGCCCGCAACCCATACCCCAATCCGCCCGCCGCACCGTCGCCATTCGCGCCTTCAACCCCCAAAATATCCGCCAAATTAGCCAGCCCGGAATCCAGCGTTTCCGCCATTTCCGGCGTCGCCCCTTTTTGCGGGCCGAATATTTTCGCCGCTCCGTTTTCGCCGGTCAGCGGATTTTTCACGTCGCAGGCCACGCGAATGGAAACATCGGCTAATTCCGGCAGCACATCGGCGGTATTCACCGACCGGATTCGGGGCAGTATTTTTCCGCCGCGTTCCGTGATTTCATTTCCGGC
>QKFE01000002.1 GCA_003252225.1 Kiritimatiellales bacterium
ATCCGGAAATAAAGACGGATCGATCGCGATTAAACGCAAACCGGGCAAAAAATATGCCGTTGAATTTAAGCGCGTACCGCTCAAAAGCGTCGCCAAAGAAACCCAGCACATGCCCGATAAATTCATCAACAAAGCCGGCAACAACGTCACGCAGGCGTTTATCGACTACGCCGCGCCGATCATCGGCAAACTGCCGAAAATCGGCAAACTCAAACGCGTTCCCGTTGCTAAAAAATAGTCAAACCACGGAATACACTGAAAGCACGGAAACTTGTCCACCATTCAGTGTATTCCGTGAATTCAGTGGTTTATAATCACTGAATGAAACCCCTCGAACAGATCCCATTTAACCCGGAGCGATGGCCGTTTTTTTACGGTTGGATGATTCTGTTCTGGGGAACCCTCGGCGTGCTGCTCAGCGTCCCCGGACAAACCACCGGGGTTTCTGCATTTATTGAACCGCTGATCCGCGATCTCGGAGTCAGCCGCTCAAGTTTGAGCTATGCCTATTTAATCGGCACGCTTTCCAGTTCATTCCTGCTGACCCCGTTCGGGAAAGTTTATGATAAAATCGGCGCACGCTGGATGGCGTTTCTTTCCTGCTCGGTGCTTGGTTTCATCCTGCTGCTGTTGAGTCAAACCGATAAAATCACCGCTTTTTTAGGGGGCCTTTTTCCCGAACATATTGCCGCTTTTTCATTGCTGGCCGTTTTGTTTTTCATGCTGCGCCTGAGCGGTCAGGGTGTTTTAACGATGGCGTCGCGAAACATGGTGATGAACTGGTTCGACCGTCGCCGCGGACTGGTCAGCGGAATCAGCGGATCCGCGGTATCGTTCGGATTTTCATACACCCCGAAATTTTTCAGCGGGCTGATTGAAGCGCGCGGATGGTCGGGCACGTGGTTTCTGCTCGGCGTTTTATTAATCCTCTTTTTTGCCCCCCTGCTTTTTCTTTTTTTCCGTGACCGACCGGAAACCAGCGGATTGGTTCCCGACGGTAAAACCGCCGGGGAAACCGGGAAATTGAAAGCGGGAAATACCCGTCCATTCACACTGGCGGAAGCGCGCGGCACATTCTGTTTCTGGGCCTTTGCCCTCACGATGGCTTTGCAGGCGCTCGTCATTACAGCAGTGACGTTCCACATTGAGTCTATTTTTGAACAGGCCGGAATGGAGGGAAAACAGGGGTTCAATATTTTTATTCCCATGTCCGCCGTGGCGATTACCGTGACGCTGATTGGAGGCTGGATTGCCGACCGTACCCAGCTGCGTTGGCTGCTTGCAACCATGCTGGGCGGAATGGCCGGAAATCTGTTCTGCATAAGTTTTATCCATCCGGGCTGGCCGATTATCGGAATGATCCTTTTCGGGGGAATTGCCAACGGCCTTTTCGGCTTATTAATGAGCGTGACGTGGCCGCGCTATTTCGGCCGCGAACATCTCGGCGCCATCAGTGGGCTGTGCATGACGCTGATGGTGGTTTTCAGCGCGATCGGCCCCGCTTTTTACAGCCGTGTTCTCGACCTTTTCGGCAGCTATTTTTTTGCCCACCTGCTCTGCCTGTTCTGTGCAGTCCTGCTTTGCGTTGCGGCTTTTTTTGCCCGCAACCCGCAGCAAAACAGATAGAAAACGCTGTACTGTCAGCGGAGGTGCGGTAGTCTTTTGCCGTCAAACGCGAAGGAGAATAACGCATGAAAACGCTGTTTCATATTGTTTGCTGCGCCGTTGTTGTTTTCAGCGCCGGCTGCTCGAAAAAACAGGAAGCGCCGAAACCGCCGGTAGAGGAACGGCTGGTCGAAAACCCGCAGTCGAATTACGGGAAAGCGGTCGATAAAGCCCGGAAGACGGTGGAGGATTCGAACAGGAACAATGAAGATTTCGATGCGGTGATGGAGGAATAAAACAGGAGATGTTTTCGATGAAATGGATAATTACAGCATTGCTTGCAACTGCGGTCACGGCCAACGCCGCCTTTTGGGATAAAGATGAAGACGGCAATATGAAGGGCATAAATGATCTGACCAAAAAGGCCGCCGATGCCACTGCGGCCTACTCGAATGAACTGAATCAGGCTTCTGCAACGGTGAAGGCGGAATCGGAAAAGCTCGTTGAAAAGACGAAAGAGGCGATGGCGAAATACAACGTGAAGGCCGAGGAAATTAAGGCGGATTTTGCGAAATCGTCCGACGAGCTGAAAGCCAAGATCGCGGATTTTAAGACCGAACAGCTGCTGGCCTACGCTGAAAAATGCAAAGCGCTTTATGCCGAGAAAAAGGTGCAGGTTGATGAATATGCGCAGAAACTGAAAGAGCTGGGCTGGAAAGATAAACTCACCGCAAAAGGAAAAGAGCTGAAAACGAAGCTGGGCGAATATTCGGACGAGATGGAAAAGCTTAAAGCGCAGTTTTCAATCTATGCTGAAAAACTCAAGGCAATGGGCGTGAATCTGTCCGATTACGGCCTTGGAGCGGATACGGAGGAACCGGAAACACCGCCCGAAGAGGAAGCAAAAACCGCCCAACCGGAATCAAAAGAGTAGGATAAGCGTCCCGCTTGTCAGTGCCGCAAAGCCGAATGTCGACAAACAAGCGGGACGCTTGTTCTACTTTTCCCCTCCCCGCGCCCCACCCCTTTACAAGCCGGTTTTATTTTTTGACGACGTTGACGCGGCGGTCGAGCAGGTCGATATTTTTCCAGCGGCCGTTGCGGAAACGGAGGGCAAAGCCGACGCCGAGGATGACGATATAGAGCAGGGTCCAGAGCCAGCTGATGTATATGTTCACCTTGAATACCAGCACGAGCAGCAGTTGACCGGCGACGAGGAAGCCCCAGGCGACGGCGGACTGGAAATACATGACGAAATGGGTGTCGCCCGCGCCTTTGAGCGCGCCGGAAAGAATGAGGGCGGTGGCGTCGGCAATCCCCCACACCGCGAGCATCACGAGCAGAATGCGGACGGCTTTGAGCAGTTCACCGAACGGAACGGAGGCGGAGGCGGCATTGCCTTCGAATACGTTGGTGTAAAATCCGGGGAAGAGCAGGAAGGTCAGCCCGATTAAGGCGATGTAACTGATGCCGATTTTGAGGGCGAGCCATCCGACGCGTTCGGCATATTCCGGCTGTTTGCGCCCCAGATACTGCCCGACCAGAATGGAGGCGCCCATCCCCATTCCGATCATCGGCATAAAGGCGATGAGGTTGATGCTTAGGGCGATGTTGCTGGCGATGTGCGCAATGGCGCCCATTTTGCCGACGAGCAGAACGAAGACGGTGAATCCGGCGACGTCGAGAAACCAGTGGATCCCGGAAGGCAGGCCGAAGCGGATCATTCGGCGGAACAGCCAGGAGTCATATTTTAAATTCGCCGTGGTTTTGAATTCGCTGCGGACGGGGTTTGAAAAGTAGATCAGCGCGAAGATCAGCGGGCTGATCCACGAGCCGATGACGGTGGCCCACCCGGCTCCGGCAATACCCATTTCGGGGAAGCCCCATTTGCCGAAAATGAAGAGATAGTTGAGCAGGATGTTCACGCCGTTGGCGAAAATATTGCAGCCCATCACGACAAAGGTTTTTCCGCGGCCGGAAAAGAAGCTGCTCAGCGCGGAACTGAGCACCATTCCGCCGCCGCACCACATGAGAATACGGAGGTATTTTTCTTCGAGCGCGAGAATGTGCGGATCGTGCCCGCTAAGCCGAAGCAGCCCGGTTCCGACGGGCGTCAGGGCCATGATTAAAGGGAACGAAATCAGCGAAAAAAATATCCCCTGCGATGTCGCGCGCGCGCAGCCTGCCTTGTCGCCCGCCCCCCACATCTGCGCCACAAACGTATTGGTGAAACCGGCCAGCGCCATAAAGCCGCAAACCAGCGTGAAAAAGAGAATCCCGGCGGGAAGCGATGCGCGGAAGGCGTCTTCGGAGTATTTTGCAAGAAACAAGCGGTCGCAGAAATTGAGCACGGCAAATGTGCCTGAATTCACAATCAGCGGCCACGCAACCTGCATCAGCTCGCGCCAGCCGCCAAACGACCGCGCCTCTTTTTCGGGGGAATCCATAGGCCGCGCAATGTACGTCGTTCCCTTTCCCGATGAAACCTGAAAGTGAATGAAAACCAGCGGCAATGACCTTTAAACGTTTGAAGTAGACGAAAGTTCAGGTACACAGCCCGGCTGTTTTTGTTACGCAATATACCGATGCGGTTTTCGCAATTCGCAACACAAACAGTGATGATGGAGAAATGATGAGTATAACAATGAGAACGTTCGTTTCCGCCGCGCTACTTGCGCCGACCTTAGCACTTAGCCTGCCCAAAGAAGCCGAGGAGGCTAAAGCTCGATTGGAACAAGCCTTCAAAACGGCAAAGAAATATCCGCATGAAATTCGAATGCAGGTGAACATGAAGCAAGACTTCCTGTACAGCATCACCTTTGCGGAACATGTTGGCAAAATTGAAGGGAAGAAAAAGATCCCGATTCCGACTGACTTAATTCCGATTTGGCCGCTATTCCGACAAATCAACGTGTACGGAGAAAACACCGGCGTGCTCTACGCTGAGCAAATCACACCGACATACGAAGGCGAAATGGAGCGCTGGTGGTCCAATGACGATATGATTGTTCTGCATGCGCATAACCTGAAAATTGATCCGACAGGCCCAGATGGCTATTTTTTGGTTTTGGAGGGAACCGCAACGGTCAGCCGTATTGTTCTGGCCAACAGCAATGGGATTTCACCGATCTTTGATGACTCGCCTTACACCACCCTTGGTGCGGACAAGCCGATAAAGAAGGTTAGCCTCACCGTTGATGCAACTACCTTTCGGTCCATTGAGGGCCAATGCAAGCTGGATCAGAAAAAGTTCTTCCGCCTTTACACAGAACCCTGCCGCGATCCGGAACCCGTAAAAAAAGGCTTCGAAGCTTACGGCTACTACCCCGGCCGACAGATCATCAAATTTGCCCCTTGGCTGGAAGGCGGTTATGTCAAAGGGCAGCCGCTACTGAAGGAAGATCCGAACAAACCGGGCTATGCCGATCCTGACTATTTCACGAAACACAACCCCGACCTTTTCCGGTCAGAAATCGAGCGCGGATTTGACGCATATAAAAACATCGACACAGACTGGCCCGGTCTAAAATTCATCATGTGTTTCGACAACTGGCCGTCATTTATGGAGGCAAAAGCCGAGGGTGTACATAACAGTAAAGGCACGCCCCATGATTATGTTGCCGCTGCAGACATCGCCTCGAAGCTATTGAACGCCCAGCAGAAATACAGCGGTCGAACCCCCGACTGGATTGAAGTAAAAAATGAGTCGGACATTGCCGACGAGTGGATGTATCACGACGTCAAAAACTGCGACAGCTGGAAAGAGCTGGCCGATTTTCACAATGCGGTGGCCGACCGAATTCATCATGACTTTGATCATATAAAAGTCGGTGGACCAACCAGTGTTTGGCCTATGTACGACAACGCCAACTTTACGACGGCACGAGAACAGCTCCGCTTTATGGACAACACCAAAGATCACCTCGACTTTTATTCACATCACTTCTATGAAGGCAAAGCACTGATCTCTAAAAAAGAATTTAATCAGGGAGGTACAACTTATCTTCATGGTCGCGGCGATGCCGTACTCGACCTGACCGCAAACCACATGCTGCTGACCGATAATGTTCGGCCACTAATTATTTCGGAATACGGTGCGATTCACGGCGGCATGAAAGATATGGATTTTTGGATTCGACTGAAGAACTGCAATGCACTCCAGTTGATGTTTATGAACCGGACACATCAGTTTGATGTCTGCGTTCCATACATGCTTCCCTACATGTGGTGGGATCCAGCCGATCCTTATGGCATTTACGTCAAAAACAAAGAAGGCAAATTCGAAGAAACAAAAACGGCTAGCTTCCTACGACTTTGGAAAGACTACAAAGGGAAACGAATTGTCACCTCAACAGATGCAGAAGACTTCGTAGTTCATGCCCTGCTCGAAGGAAACACCGTCCGCATTGCAGCGAACAACCGGAGCGATCAGCGTGTTGCACTCGATCTTGATCTGATTATCGGCGACGCATCAGTTTCATCCGTTGAACAGCGGCGTCTCTACTTTGATAGCGGTAAATTAGTTGAGAAAGTCATAGACCACAAATCAACCATTAAATCTATTCAGCTGGCAGTGGATGAAACATCAATCATTAACGTGAAGCTGAACCGTGTATCCAAGTCAAAAAATACGCTGACTGAGAAATATTACTATGGCGACAAGGTCATGTTACCAACGGGAGCTTCAACTACGTTTAAAGTCGACTGCCCGACCGAAAACCTGAAGTACGCAACACTGCGCATCGGCATTGGAAAAAACGGCGGCTTCGAAAAAAACATAATGGTTAACGTCGGCGATTTTGAAACCGAAGTCCAGTTGGAGCACTCCAAAGGTATGCAGTGCTTTTATGACCTCATTGAAGTCGATATCCCAATCAGTGAGATTAAACCAACGAATAAGGTTAAACTTATCTCCGAAGAAAAAGGCGGAACGATTACCTCAGTCTCTCTGCTAAATTACTACCAATAGCAAATAGGGGGCAGGCAAACCTGCCTGCCCTCAAGCTTAATGAGCAAGGACCATTGTATTTATTGACTAAGCGGTGGAGCAGCTTTCACACGATAAAAGCGGTTGGAGTCGTTGGCACCAATAACCTCTTCGTCCATCTCCGGGCCGGAGGACGGAATAAAGCTCGAACCGGCGGCAGTCCAATTGGAACTGGTCAGGTCGGTTTTATATTCAAGCGTATATTTACGGGTCGGCACACAGGTCCACGCCACAAGGTTGGTATCCGCCGCCACAGTCAATTCAGTGATAACCAGTCTGTCGTTCGGATCGAACGGATCGGTGTCGGCGAGATATTCGTTCACATCCGAAACGCCGTCACCGTCGAAATCGCCGCCGCCAAGTGCGGTCAGGACGTTCGTATGGCCATATTCCCACGCATCGGGAATACCGTCGCCATCCGTATCGGGCCCGCTGTCAATCGTCAGGGTTGCCACTCCGGACAGGCCGATCCAGCCGACGTTTGCCCCCCAAACATAGCCGGATAACTCGCCGGTTGACCGGTCAACCTTCGGCTTCCCGTACGTCTGCTCAAAATTAATCCAGCCAATGTTTGCGCCGTAGGCATAGCCGGTCAGGTTGCCGACGCCGTCGTGATTAATGCCGTAATCGGTCGCCGAATCATTCCCGTATTTCATTCCGTCATCCGGCGTGCCGTCGCCCAGCGAAATCCAGCCGACGTTCGCGCCATACATGTAGCCCGAGCAGAACGCCTGCCCGATCACCGCGCCATTCGTCACATCGCCCTGCGCGTTGATCCAGCCGATATTCGCGCCATACGCATATTGATTGTTCGGGTCAACCGTGGTGCCTGCAAAAGCAGCAACCACGAAAAACACGAAACATAATGAGTGGCTTATCTTTTCCATATCGTTCCCTTCCTTTCTTTCTTACTACACCGCGCTCCATGCTAATAGGTAAAGTTTGCATTCGGGTCGGTGGAGCCGGGAGAAGCACCGCCAGTGTCGCCGGAGATGGCTCCGGTCGCATAATAAGCTTGAACCACCAGACAGGCGTTGAAGGCGGCAATTTCCCAGTTGGTGGAGTTTCCGGAGGCGGTGTTGCGGGCAAAAAAATTGCCGTAAGAATCCGTTTCTATTCCTCGGTCGTTGCTGACCACATTGTTCCCTTCAATCCGATTGTCGCTATCATCGATAAATATACCGGCACCGGTGCCCGTTGAGAAACCATTACCGGTGCATTGATTGTTTTTCACCAGACACGCGGAGGTAACCATGATTCCGTTCCCTCGGTTATATTGCACGTTGCACCCGGAAATGGAGGAACCTGCTTCGGCTCTGATGCCCACGCCTTGCGTTGTAATGGTCGTTGAGTTGGTGTGACTTTGATACATGACCGAACAGTCGCTGATCCGGCAACCGTAACCCGTAAATATTCCAGAGCTGGAGGCGCCAGTTCCGTCATTGGACCAGGCTTCACAGTTCCGGATCGTACACCCGCTTCTGGCTCTGATGCCAAAGTCGCCGGTATTGTTATAAGCACTGCACTCAATCACCGAGCTGGCATCCCCTGCATATATGCCCGTTCCGCCTGAATTATTGTTGACCGTGCATCGGGTCAAGGTTGATCCGGTTCCCGCACTTATTGCATTAGCAACAGAATCATAACTGGAAACACATCCAGCAAGTGAGGAATAGCCTCCTGCATATATCCCGTAAAGCCCCCCGCTGTTTCCTGAAGAAACGCAGTTTTCCAGAACCGAGCTGTGGCTGGTGTAAATACCGTTCTTGTTACTGCGGGCCGCACAATTCAGCACCCGCGACGAATTGATGAAATAAAATCCGTACGATGAGCAGCCTTCCGCTACAAGTCCTTCATATAATCCGTGGATTGAGTAGGAATAAATCCCACTCTGAAATCCGGCGATGCTGCCGTTCCGGATCGTTACACGGGTTGTGCCCGAATTGAGATAGATTCCATACCCTCCCGAACCCGAACCGTCGGCACGCACAATGTTGTATCCATTCAGATCCAACGTCACGCCGGAAACCCCGATATAAATACCGCTCGTTTTTGTTACCTCCAGATTGCCGCTCAGATAATAGGAACCCGGCTGGGTGATGGTGTGATGATACGAGGAACTCCCCGCCACCGTCGCCAGATCAATCCGCGCCTCCACCCCGTCGATTTTAACGTCGACGAGATCCACCTTAGCATCAATCACCTTCACCCGGTTACTCACGTCCGCCACCGCCGCATCAATCTGATCCAGCGTCTTCATTGTCGCGCCCGGCGTACCGGGGGGAGTCAAGCTACCCTGACCGTTCGCGATACAAACTGCGCCGACCAACGACAGCGCGGCAAAAATATGCTTCCGCATAACAACCCCCTTTGTATTGGTTAAATAATGCGCAAAACATACATACTTATTATTTAAATATCAAAATATCCGTCATAAAAGTTCAACCCCGCCGCCGATTCAAATGGATATTTGAATTTTTATTTCTTGCCGGTTGACAATATTTTCGGGCCCGGTTACGTTTTCAAACCATTACTTCAAACAACCATTTGAAACAGGTGTTTTACCTATGGAAGAACCTGAACGGCAAACCACGAAAGAAAAGCTGATCGATGCGGCGTGCGAAATCTTTGCGGAAAAAGGATACCGCGAAACCACCGTCGCCGACATCTGTGAAAAAGCCGAAGCCAATATTGCCGCAGTGAATTACCATTTCGGCGACAAGGAATCGCTTTACGACGCCTGCTGGCGCCGCGCCTTCGAAATCACCTCAACCCTATTTCCGATCAATGGCGTTCTTCCGGAAAATCCGGGGCTGGAGGACTATCTCTACAGTTACGCCTACGCCATTATGCACCGCATTTTTTCCGAAAGCGAAGCCGGGCTTTTCCCGAAAATGCTGCATCAGGAAATGTCGAACCCCACCCTTGCACTGGATCGGATTGCACAGGAGGCGCTGCTGCCGCAAAGCCGTTTTCTGGGCGAAGCGATACGGGCGGAACTCGGTGTGTGCGATGAGGGGAAGATCTGCCGCTGCATGCACAGTATTATCGGCCAATGCGCGTTTTATAACTTCAGCCGACGGCTGCGCGAATGCGTGCCCGGCTGCGGCATAATGTCCGAAGAAGACATCAACCGGATCGCCCGCCATATTGCCGCGTTCTCCCTCGGCGGTTTAAAGGAAATTAAAAAGGAACCATCACTATGAGTCTGATCCGTAAAATCCTTCTAACCGGGCCGATCGCTCTGACTGTACTGCTCACCTCCTGTGCGGTTTTTGCGCCGGACGAACGGGATTTGAATAAAGGCCTTCCGCCGAAGTTCAGCCTCTATTCCGAAAAAGCGCCGGACACACAAAACCGCTGGTGGGAAAATTTCAACTCCCCCGAACTCAATGCGCTTATCGAGGAAGCATTAACCAACAGTCCGTCCATCCAGCAGGCGTGGGCGCGCCTTGCGCAGGCCGACGCCGTCGCCGCCAAAGCCGGGGCCGGGCGCTGGCCGACGCTCGACTACAATGCCGGTGCTTCCGCCAGTTCAAAAGAGTCCACAACCGGTCAGAATCCCGGCCGCGATTCATATAATAATTACAGCCTCGGCCTAAACGCCGCCTACGAAATTGACCTGTGGGGCCGGATTAAATCGCAGACCGAAGCCGCCGACCTCGACCGCGCCGCATCGCGCGAGCAGCTTAATACCGCCGCCATCTCGCTTGCCTCCCGCGTTGCCCTGACCTGGTCCGGCATTATCGCACAAAGCCTACAGACCGGCGTTGTCCGCGAACAGCTCGACGCCAATAAAACATCACTCGAACTGATCGAACTGCGTTTCCGCAAATCGCTCTCCACTTCACTCGATGTGTACCAGCAGCGGCAGACCGTCTCTGCCACCGAAGCGCTGATTCCGCAACGGGAACTGAATGAAGAGATCCAGCGCAACGAACTCACCGTTCTGCTCGGCCGGTCGAATTTTAAATCACTGAAAATCGCCCAGCCGAACTTGCCGGATATCGGAAAACTGCCCGCCATCGGCATTCCGGCCGATATCCTCGCCAATCGCCCCGATGTCCGCACCGCCGGACTGAAACTGCAATCGGCCGACTGGCAGGTAAGCGCCGCGCGCGCCGATCGGCTGCCGGCCATTCGACTGACCGCTTCCGCCAGTTACGGAGGACAGGGAATTGATACCTCCGAAATTTTTGATAACTGGATCACCACACTGGCCGGAAGCGTGACTGGCCCGATCTTTGACGCCGGCCGCCGAAAAGCCGAAGTTGAACGTACCCGCGCCGTGGTGGACGAACGCCTTGCCGCCTATAAAGAAACGGTGCTCAACGCCGTCCGCGAAGTGGAAGACGCCCTGATTTCCGAAACCAAACAGCGTGAATATATCGACCGGCTCGAGGAACAGCTCGACGCCGCAAAACAGGCCTATGAAGAAGCCGTCAACCGCTATCGAAACGGCCTGATTGAATACACCACCGTCCTCATTCAACTCAATCGGCTGCAGGGACTGGAGCGCGACCGCGTCGCCGCGCAATACAGCCTGCTACGCTACCGCATCGACCTTTATAAAGCACTCGGCGGAACTTGGCCGAATGAACTTCACCCCCTTTCAACCGGAGAATAAACATGCCCAAATATCTCAGAGCCGTAATCAGCATCGCTCTCGTTGTGATTGCTGCCGTTGTTGCAAAAATCATGATTGCAACCGCCCCGAAAGCCGAAAAGAAAATGCCGCCGAAAATGGCGCCGCTGGTGGAAACCGAGTTGCTGCAGGCCGCCGATGAAACCGTTTATCTCCAGCTCACCGGCACCGTCATTCCGGCGGAAGAGGTTAAACTGCGCGCCCGCGTTTCGGGTGAAATCGTGGCGATGTCGCCCGATTTTATCGACGGCGGACGGCTGGCCAAAGGTGCTGAAATCATCAAAATTGACCCGGTTGACTATGAACTTGCACTGGCCGAGGCCAAATCGTATCTGGAAAATGCGCGCTTTGCCTATAAGCAGGAGCTTGGCCGACAGGATGTCGCCCAACGCGAATGGGAACTCTTGA
This sequence comes from Kiritimatiellales bacterium, assembly GCA_003252225.1. GTDB lineage: Bacteria > Verrucomicrobiota > Kiritimatiellia > Kiritimatiellales > Pontiellaceae > Pontiella. The sequence goes on from QKFE01000002.1 coordinate 11,646, forward strand.
AAACCGACGATGCCTCCGAGCTGGAAAAGGAACTCGCTCTGCGCAAACCGCATCTGGCTGCCAGCGAATCCGCGCTGAAAGCCGCCGAATCCGCGCTGGAAAAGGCCGAAATCAATCTGGCCCGCACGCAGATCAGCGCGCCTTTTAACGCTGTTGTTCTCGACCGGAATGCAAACATCGGTTCGCAGGCCGCACAACAGGACGTTCTCGCCACGCTTGTCGGCACGGATGCGTATTGGGTGCAGGTCTCCATTCCGGTCGACCGCCTCGAATGGATACAGATTCCGGGCAGTCCTGTTGAAATTGATTCAACCGGCGGTGAAATCCGGAACGGCACCGTTATTAAACTGCTCGGCAACCTCGAAGAAAAAGGGCGCATGGCCCGGCTGCTGGTTGAAGTTAAAAATCCGATGGGGGGCGAAATCCCGTTGCTGCTCGGTGAATATGTCCGCGTCAAAATCGCCGGGCGAAAACTCCGGCAGGTTTACTCAATTCCCCGCAGCGCCCTGCGCGAAAACTCCGAAATCTGGATCGCAACCGAAGCGGGCAAACTCGATATCCGCGAAGCGGAGGTGCTCTGGCGCGACACCGAAAAGGTGATTCTCCGCGATGGACTGAACGACGGCGAAAAGCTGATCATCTCCGACCTCACCGCCCCCATCGACGGCATGGACGTCAGCTCCGGACAGGAAAAAGAAAAACCACAAAATCCGCAGAATCCGCAGAATCCGCAGAATCCGCAAAAGAAAAGAGTCGAGCAACCCACTCAGTAGCTTTGTGGTTTTTGCGCATCTTGTGGTTAAAAATTTTTGAGGATTGAATAATGAACATGAAACAGGACCCCAAAAGCGGGCCGATTGCCTGGATGGCGAAAAACAGCGTGGCAGCCAATATCCTGATGGCGGTGCTGCTCGGCGGCGGCATCTTCGCCGCCACCCGGGTGAAACAGGAATTCCTGCCCCAGTCCCAGCTTGATTATGTAAGCGTCAGCGTCCCCTACCCCGGCGCCAGTCCGGCCGAAGTTGAACAGGGCATTCTGCTTGCAATCGAAGAAGCTGTACGCGGGATTGACGGTGTTAAAAAAGTCACCTCAACCGCCAATGAAGGCAGCGGTTCAGTCACCGTCGAAGTGATTGAAGGGCACGATATCAGCAAAGTCACCGACGAAGTGCGCAACGAGGTTGACCGTATCCGCACCTTCCCGCTCGATGCCGAAGAGCCGGTGATCAGCGCCGCCACATTCCAGCGCTCGGTGATGGATGTGGTCGTCGCCGCCGATGTCTCCGAAAACGTCCTGCGCGAACTGACAGAACAAACGCGCGACCGGCTGCTGCAATCCGGCGGCATTACACAGGTCAACCTTTCGAATGTCCGCAGCCACGAAATCGCCATCGAAATCAAACAGGATAAACTGCGCGAACTGAACCTCTCCTTGCAGGATGTTTCACAGATTATCGCCAACAGTTCAGTCGAGCTGCCCGGCGGCGGTATGAAAACCACCGGCGGAGAAATCCTCGTCCGCGTAAAAGACCGCCGTGATCTCGGCCGCGAATTTGCCAATATCCCGATTATCACCGCGCCTGACGGAACGCAGGTGCTGCTTGAGGATCTCGCCGATATCCGCGACCAGTTCGACGAATCGGATAAATTCACCTTCTTCAACGGCAAACCGGCCATGACGCTCACCGTTTACCGCGTCGGCAAAGAGACCCCGCTCACCGTCGAAAAGGCGGTGAAAGAAGTCCTCGAAGAACTGCGTGCCACCATGCCCGACGGCGTCGAATTCACCATCTGGGACAGTCGCGCCGACTATTTCCGCGGCCGCATGGGCCTGCTGCTCAAAAACGGCACATTCGGACTGGTACTGGTCTTTGTGCTGCTCAGTCTCTTTCTTGAAATGCGCCTCGCCTTCTGGGTGATGCTCGGCATCCCCATCTCCTTCCTCGGCACCTTTCTTTTCATGGGGCCGATGGATGTCAGCCTCAACATGGTTACCATGTTCGCCTTCCTGATTGCGCTCGGTATTGTGGTCGATGACGCGATTGTGGTCGGTGAAAACATCTACCACATACATCAGGAAGGAACCCCGTTTTTGCAGGCGGCCATCGAAGGCGCACGGCAGATCTGCGTACCGGTCACATTCAGCATTCTCACCAACATCGTCGCCTTTATGCCGCTCTATTTCGTGCCGGGCATGATGGGTAAATTTTTCCGGAACATCCCGCTGATTGTCTGCACCACGTTTATCATTTCGCTGGTTGAGGCGATTTTCATCCTGCCCGCCCACCTCGGCCACCAGAAAGATCTGAAAAACCCGCATTTCTTTCATCGCTGGCAACAGGCCTTCAGCCGTAAATTCACCCATTTTGTGCGCGACATGTACGGCCCGTTCCTCGACCGGGTTCTGCACTACCGCTACATCGCCTTCAGCATCGGGCTGGTCATCCTGATCCTCACCGTCGGTTACGTCAAAAGCGGGCGCATGGGCTTCGAACTGTTCCCCAGCGTCGAATCCGATATCGCCATGTGCAGTTTCCAGCTCCCCTACGGCTCACCCGTCGAAAAAACCCGTGCTGTACATGACCGCATCATCGCCGCCGGCAATAAAGTCATCGCTGAGATTGAGCAGGAAACCGGCAAGCCGCTGGTTAAAGGCGTCATCTCCACCATCGGCGTCGGCGGGCGCAGCGGCCCCGGCGGCGGACATGCGGCAAACATCAACTACGAACTGCTCGATCCCCACACCCGCCCCGTCTCCACCCAGGAATTCGTTGAGCGCTGGCGCAAAGCGGCCGGTAAAATGAGCGGCCTTAAAATGATCCGCTTCCGCGACGATTCCGGCGGCCCCGGCGGCGGTTCCGACGCCCTGACCGTCGATCTTTCCCACCGCAACATGGATGTGCTCGAACAGGCCAGTAAAGAGCTGGCTCTGCGGTTACAGGAATACCCGATGGTGCAGGATATTGACGACGGCTTTACGCCCGGTAAACCGCAGATCGACTTCTCCATCAACGAAGCCGGCCGCAGCCTCGGACTCACATCAAAAGAAATCGCCCGCCAGATCCGTAACTCCTACTACGGCTCCGAAGCCATCCGCCAGCAGCGCGGACGAAACGAAGTGAAAGTGAAAATCCGTCTGCCGGAATCCGAGCGCGACACCGAGTACAGCCTCGAAGAGATGATCGTCCGCACCCCCTCCGGCACCGAAGTGCCGCTGCGCGAAGTGGCCGAAATTAAGCGCGGACGCGCCTACACCTCCATCAACCGCCGCGATGGACGCCGCGTCGTGACCGTCTCTGCCGACGTCAAACCGCGCGAGCAGGTACCCCAAATGCTCTCCGTGCTCAAAACCGAAATCCTGCCGGATATGATGCAGAAATACGGCGGGCTCACCTACTCCTTTGAAGGGCGTCAGGCCGACCAGCGCGAAAGCGTCGGAGGGCTGATTATCGGCCTTTACGCCGCGCTGATCCTGATTTATGTCCTGCTCGCCATTCCGTTCAAAAGCTACTGGCAGCCGATGATCATTATGGTCTCTATTCCGTTCGGCATCGTCGGCGCAGTAATCGGGCACTTGATCCTCGGCTACAGTTTAAGCCTGATGAGCCTCTTCGGCGTCGTCGCCCTCTCCGGCGTGGTGGTCAACGACTCGCTGGTATTCATCGACTTCGCCAACCAGAAACGGCGCGAAGGCTTCAACCTGCACGATGCGGTCCTCTCCGCCGGCGTACAGCGTTTCCGCCCGATTATCTTAACGACCTTAACCACCTTCTTCGGGCTGATGCCGATGATCCTCGAAACCTCCCGTCAGGCGCGGTTCCTTATCCCGATGGCTATCTCGCTCGGCTTCGGCATTCTGTTTGCCACCGGAATCACCCTGCTGCTGATTCCCTCGCTGACCATGATCCTCGAAGACCTCGGCAAGCTGTTCAAACGAACCCCGGAAACCGCCCTCGTCGATGACACGGAAGCCATCAATTAATATAGACCGGTCAAAATGAAACCACTGCTGTTCCCCCTGATTTGCACCCTCTTTCTCTGCTCCTGCCAATCCGGCAGGCACCACGGAGAAAAACGGCCAACCGGAACGGTTAAGCGAAAAACAGAAATTAAGTTCAAAGGCCAAAAACGCGGCTACCGGTTCTTCATTCCGGAAAATATGGCCGAAGAAAACTGGCCGCTGGTGGTCGTGCTGCACGGCGCCTTCAACACCGCCAAAGGCATTGAAAAACAGTCCGGCTTCAATAAACTGGCCGAAGAAAAGGGGTTCTGTGCCGCCTACCCGAACGGGATCGGCGTTTTCGGCCTATTGCAGCACTGGAACGCGGGCCATTGCTGCGGCAAAGCGCTTTCAGATAACATCGACGATGTCGCTTACCTGAATGCCGTTCTTGATGACCTGCTCGCCCACTACCCGATTGATCCAAACAGGATCTATTTTGTCGGCTATTCAAACGGCGGAATGATGGTATACCGTTATGCCGCCGAATGCACCGCCCGCCTCGCCGGCGCAGCCGTGGTCTCCGGCGCAATTAACAGCGACGGCAGCGGCTGGTGCCTTCCCGAACCAACCCGTCCCCTGCCGGTTATGATCATTCACGGCACCGCAGACCGCGCCATCCCGATTGACGGCGGGCCGAGTCCGGATAAACCGGACGGGAACCGGTTTGCACCGCTGGTTGATGCGGTTGAGTTTTGGGAAAGCCGCAATGGAACGAACGCTCCGGTCCGGGTTGAAATTCTTTCCGGCTGGGGGCACAGCTGGCCGGGAACTTATTTTGACAGCCCGGACTTTGAGGCGGCTGAAGCTATTTGGGACTTTTTTAATTCGATCAGTCCGTGAAGCCCTTTTCCGCCAGCAGTTTCCGGGCATCGCGCTGGATAAAAACATTCCAGCAGGCGGGGCCTTGCACCGCATATGGATCTTGAGCAACCACCCATTCGAGGTCTTCACGCTGGCCGTCCGCATCGCCTGTCAGCTCATACAGATACCGGGCGCGCCCCCAGCGGTTCAGCAGCCACCCGTCTCCGACCGCAACCGCCTTTGCAAAATAATCCTTCGATTTCTCCAGATTCCCGCCGGCAATTTTCGGCATCAGATAATAGATTCCGTACGAAAAGTGCAGTTGCCCGCCACCCCAGTCAGGGTCGAGCCGGTATGCATAGGCCAGCATCTGTTCTGCCCGGCGGATCCAGCGCAGATTAAACGGTTTGAACAGTTTATTCAGACACTCGTCATACTGGTAAAAAAGCGCGGTTGACCAGAAACTGACCGGCGCAACATACGCCTCGCCCAGCCCGGCAGCCGCCTCCCACACCATCGAACCGTTTTTGATTTCCGCCGCAAACGCCGGATCAGTCAACATGGCCTGCACACTCAACTGCATGGCTTTGCGGTAAGCGTCCCGCTTCGCTGAAACCTTTGATTCGTATGCCGCCCCCAGAAGAATGTGCATATTGGCCAGTCGCGCCCACGCCTCAATATTCCCCGGATCGTCCGCCAAAACCGCTTCAAATGCGGCGATCGACTTAAGCACCCCGGCCCGGTCAACGGCCTTGTTCTGCAACGCCACAGCCTCTTCAAAAGAA
>QKFE01000373.1 GCA_003252225.1 Kiritimatiellales bacterium
AAGCCCAGTGGCTGGCTGACGGCGCAGGTAATGCCTACAACTCCAACGGAGCTTTTGTTCGTGCTCATAACACGGACGTACTCGGCTCAACAGCTATTGGAGAAGTAATGACGATTACCTCAGTGATTACATTGGGTGCGTATTCGATTCCCTCCGCAGACATTGCTTCATGGGAAGAAGGCATTTACCAGCATGGAATGTCGCACCAACAAGGAATTGCCAACTTTAACATTGGTTTGGGGGCCGGGCTTTATTACAGCGTCGCCACTGGCAACCTTGAGCTTCGTGCTGCACAGGGATCAAATGCCTCCGGAACAACGCTGGCATCCATTGGTGCCGCCGCAGGGCTCGGCGGATCCACCTACACGTTCACGACTGTATTCACCAAAACAGCCGCGGATACGTGGAGTGTTGCTGCCGATCTCGAGACTGGAGGAAGCTCAGTAGGTACACTTGCCTACACAGCTAACAGTCATATTGGTGGCGCTCTCGTTGGTGGTGAAATGGATACCGATGTTGATGGAGGCGGAATTCTCGGTGGATTCCAGGCGAACCCGTGCGGTGGTGGTTCTGGTGGTGTTGCAACAGCTCCCTTTGGCTCAACAACAGTTTCAGACTATTCGCTCACAGTCATCCCGGAACCGGCCACGCTGGGTCTGGTTGCTGCATTCGGCGGAGCAGTTCTGTTTATCCGTCGCCGTTTCATGATCTAAATTAAATCGGATTATGACGTACAAAAAGCCGAGGCTTCCGCCTCGGCTTTTTTGTTGCCAAAGTAGAGCGAGCGTCCCGCTTGCTTAACTTTTGGGCGATGAGTCTCGGGTAAAAATGGACTGAAAGGATGCTGCCCGAACGTATTGCGAAAGCTATATTCCCTCCGCTCCGCTGCGGGAACACTACGAAGGGGGAACACTACTAAAGGGGAACCCCGTATTCCTTCCGCTCCGGGAAGACTACGAAGAGGAACCCTATACTCCCTCCGCTCCGCTGCGGAAACACGACGAAGAGAACACGACGAAGAATTGCACCGGCTTCGTCCGCATTTGAAATGGGCGCCGTCTTCGTAGTTACCCCGTAGCAAAGCAAGGGGTGATCACCGCCGAAAAGCAATCAGCTGACCTGCCATTTCAAAGATAACCGTCATTGCCTTTGCGTACGCGGCGGGATTGGTGTTAAAAAAGCGACTGTTTTAAATAAGGGGCATTTGACGGGGATAAATATGGATAAAAAACTCTTTCTGATCGACGGAATGGCGATTGTTTACCGGGCGTATTTCGGGCTGATCCGTAATCCGCGAATTACGTCGAAGGGCGAAAATGTGTCGGCGGTTTTCGGATTTGTGAATACGCTGCTTGATATTATCAACACCTACCAACCGACGCATATTGCGGTGGCGTTCGATCCGCACGGCCCGACGTTCCGCCACGAGAAATACCCGGAATATAAGGCGACGCGCGACGAAACGCCGGAGGGAATTAAAACGGGGGTTCCGCAGATCAAAAACCTGCTGACCGCGTTCGGCATCCCGGTGCTGGAATATCCGGGTTTTGAGGCGGACGATGTGATCGGTACGCTGGCGCGGCTGGCGGAAAAAGAGGGTTTTGAAACGTACATGGTTACGCCGGACAAGGATTATGCCCAGCTGGTGGACGAACATACGTTTATGCTGAAACCGGGGCGCGGCAGCGGCGAGGCGGAACTGCTGGATGTGAAGGCGGTGCTGGAACAGTGGAATATCGAGCGGATTGAGCAGGTGATCGATATTCTCGGGCTGGCGGGCGATACGGCGGACAATATTCCGGGCATTCCGGGGATCGGGCCGAAAACGGCGGAAAAGCTGATTGCGGAGTTCGGGTCGGTTGAGGGGCTTTTGGAAAATACGGCCCAATTGAAGGGGAAACAGCGGGAAAAGGTTGAAGAGAATCGGGAGCAGGCGCTGCTTTCGAAACGGCTGGTTACGATTAAGTGCGATGTTCCGGTCCGTGAAAATCCGGCTGTATTGGTTCGAGGGAAACAGGATGATGAAAGGCTGAAGGCGCTTTTTTTGGAGCTGGAATTTAAGAGCCTTTTGAACCGGATTTTTGGCGATTCCCCCTCCCCGCGCCCCTCCCCCTCAGCAACAACCGGCGTTGCGGTTCCGGCGAAGGCGTCCGGTCAGGGGGATCTGTTTGAGTTTGCGGCGGCGCAGCAGGTGCAGCAAATGGAGCTGCTTCCGCGGCATAAAACGGTGAAGGATGTGAAGCATGCGTACCATTTGGTGACGACTTCGGCGGCGCGGAAAACAGTGGCTGAAAAGCTGAACGGCGCGGCGGAGTTCTGTTTTGATGTGGAGACGACGGGGCTGGATGTGCGTACGGCGGAATTGGTTGGTATTGCTTTTTGTATCGAACCGCACGAGGCGTGGTTTGTGACGCTGCCGCCGGATCGGGAGCAGTGTCTTGCGGCGATGGAGGTTTTTCTGCCGGCGCTGAAAAATCCGGCGATCCGGAAAATCGGGCAGAATCTGAAGTATGATCTCGGCGTGTTGAAGTGGCACGGAATTGAGGTGGCCGGGCAGTTTTTGGATACAATGCTGGCGCACTACCTGATTGATCCGGATCAGCGGCATAATATGGATTTTCTGGCGGAGACCTTCCTCGATTATTCGCCGGTGCCGATTTCGGAGTTGATTGGTGAAAAGAAGGGCAGCCAGAAATCGATGCGGGAGGTGGATGAAACCCGGCTGTGTGAGTATGCGGCGGAGGATGCGGACGTTACGCTGCAGCTGTGGCGCAAACTGAAACCGCTGCTGGCGGAAAAGGGGCTGGAACGGGTTTTTTACGAGATTGAATCGCCGCTGCTGCCGGTTTTAGCGGAGATGGAATTTAACGGAATCAATCTGGATGCGCAGAGCCTTAACCGCTATTCGGTGGAGCTGGGCGGTAAAATCGCCGAACTGGAAAAGGCGGTGTATGCGAAGGCCGGAATGGAGTTTAACCTGAATTCGCCGAAACAATTGGGCGAAGTTTTATTCGATGTTTTGAAGCTGGTTGAAAAGCCGAAGAAAACGAAAACGGGGCAATATAAAACCAACGAAGAGGTGCTGTCCGAACTGGCCCCGAACCATGAAATCATCCGCGATATCCTCGATTACCGCCAACTGACAAAGCTGAAAAGCACCTATGTCGATGCCCTGCCCAACGAAGTTTTTGAAGCGACCGGACGGGTGCATACGACCTTCAGTCAGGCGGTCACAACCACCGGACGGCTTTCGTCGGTTAACCCGAATTTGCAGAATATCCCGATTCGCACCGAAGAGGGGCGCGAAATCCGCCGCGCCTTTATCCCGCGCGAGGGGTTCACTTTACTGGCGTCGGACTACTCCCAAATTGAGCTGCGGATTATGGCCGAGCTTTCGGGCGATAAAGGGCTGCGCGAAGCCTTTATTAACGGCGAAGATATTCACACCGCAACGGCCGCGCGCGTTTTCGGCGTCGAAAAAGAAAACGTCACCCGCGAAATGCGCGGTAAAGCGAAGATGGTCAATTTCGGCATCATTTACGGAATATCCGCTTTCGGTCTGTCCCAACGGCTGGGTATCCCGCGGAAAGAAGCGGCGGAAATTATCGAGCAGTATCGCGCCAATTATCCCGGTGTGCAGGATTATCTCGACCGCACCATCGAATTTGCCCGGCAGCACGAATATGTCGAAACGATCACCGGTCGGCGGCGTTATATCCGCGATATAAATGCCCGTAACCAGATGGTTCGTTCCGGGGCCGAACGCAACGCGATTAATGCTCCGATTCAGGGGACGGCGGCGGATATGATTAAAATCGCGATGATCAGCATCCAAAACCTGCTAACCAGCCGGAATGCAAAAACAAAGCTGCTGCTACAGGTTCACGATGAACTGGTCTTTGATTTGGCACTCGATGAGGCCGCCGAACTGATCCCCCTGATTGAAGGCAACATGCGTACGGCCATCCCGATGGAAATCCCGATTGCAGTGGAATCCGGAACCGGCGCAAACTGGCTCGAAGCCCATTAACCGGCAACCAGCTTGCCAAATAGAGATTTCTTGGCGGTGCGTTTATTGCGGGCTTCTTCCGCTTCGCGGGCGAGACGTTCTTCGCGCTCGCGGGCTTCCTGATGGCGCAATTCCTCTTCAGCCTTTTTTTCCGCAGCGCGCTCTTTTTCAATCCGGTCACGTTCTTCCCGCTGCAGTTGGGCGGCATTTTTCTTTTTGAGTTTGCGGCTCATTTTTTTTTCTCTGGCATCAGTGACCGGTTCGACGGTGTCCGGAATATCTGCAACCAGCTCTTCCGGTGTAGAAATTTGTGTGGCCTGATCAACCGCATCCCCCAGCAGCTCGCTGACGGACTCAAACCGGACAACCACCGGATCGGGCTCCGCCTTTTCCACAACAACTTTTTTTTCAGTCACAATTTCTTGTGAAGACTGCATCCGGTGCAGGCTTTCCAAAAATGAGAGATGTTCCTCCAATACACTTTTCTTTTTAGGCTTCTTAACTGTTGGAAGGCTGTCTAAGAAAGATAAATCAGTGATGTATGTTTTCTTAACTTGCTGCACCTTTGCTTCAATGTCGGTGTTTTTTGTAATGTCTTTTTGTCCAGAGAAATCCACTGCCGCACTCATTTTTTTCAC
>QKFE01000108.1 GCA_003252225.1 Kiritimatiellales bacterium
CGGGCGCCTGGTCGGCGCTTGACGGGTTGAATTTATGAGAGAACCGCTGAAACGGTTCGGTTAGTAGTTATTAGTTATTGGTTATCGGGAGAAGTTTTTCCGGGTAGGCAATTTTCTAATAACCAATAACAATTAACGGATAACGGCCGCGCTGGCGCGGCATGAAGGAGGATTGCGATGGCAGTTCCAAAAAGAAAAACTTCGAAAAGCAGAACCGCGAGCCGTAAAGCTCAGAACACGAAGAAGCCGATTTCGCGCGCCTCTTCCTGCTCGCAGTGCGGCGCGCCTTCAATGCCGCACCGCGTATGCACCAGCTGCGGTTATTATAACGGACGTCAGGTACTTTCGGTCGCTACTGAAGAGTAGTCACCTATGCGTATCTCGATAGATGCGATGGGGGGCGATTATGCCCCTCAGGAAATAGTCGCCGGGACTCTCCAGGCCGCTGAAAAGCTTCAGGGTCTGGAAAAACTTTTTTTAGTAGGCGACGAAACCGCTATTAAAGCCGAACTGGCCAAGTCCAAAAAGCCGGTTCCGAAGTGCATTGAAATTGTGCACTGCACGGAAGTGGTCGGAATGGGCGAATCCCCTGCCACGGCCATCCGCCGTAAAAAGGATTCGTCGATTTCGCGCGCCGTTGAACTGGTGAAAGACGGCCGGGCGGATGCAATTTTTTCAGCGGGAAACACCGGTGCGGCCGTCGCGGCGGCCACGTTGAAACTGCGCACATTAAAAGGGGTGGACCGGCCGGTCATTGCGGCGATTATGCCGACCCCGATTGATCCTTTTGTTCTGCTGGATGCCGGGGCCAATCCGGACAGTACGCCGGAAATGATGCAGCAGTATGCGGTGATGGGAACCATTTATTCGCGCGAAATCCTCGGTGTTTCAAATCCCTCCGTCGGGCTTGTCAGTATTGGCGAAGAAGAAGCCAAAGGCAATGAGACCACGAAAAAGACCTTTCGACTGCTGGGGCAGTCGCACCTCAATTTTATCGGGAATGTTGAAGGCCGCGACCTTTTCGAGGGGAAGGTGAACGTTGCGGTTTGCGACGGTTTTGTGGGCAACGTTATTCTGAAAACCAGCGAGGCGGTCGCCAAAATGATTTCGAGCTGGCTGAAAACGATGTTCAAGCAGAACATTTTTCGGATTCTGGGATATCTTTTTTCAAGGGGAGTTTTCAAAGAGATGAAATCGCACGCCGATCCGGCCAGCCACGGCGGCGCTCCGCTGCTGGGGGCGAACGGCGTGGTGATTATCGGGCACGGATCTTCAAGCGCATTTGCAACCTATAACGGCATCCGGGTTGCAGCCGAAGCGATTGATCATGACCTAAACCATTTGATTGAAGCTGAGCTTCAGCGTATAACCTCCGAATCTTAGTTTTTTAACGGAACGCGAAAATGCAGTTGCCACGTAAAGTTTCAATCATAGGGACGGGTTCGTATGTGCCGGAAAGGGTGCTGACGAACCACGATCTCGAAAAAATGGTCGATACCACCGACGAGTGGATTTATGCCCGCACCGGAATGCGCGAACGGCACATTGCGGCGGAAAACGAGGCGGCCTCAGATCTCGGCGCGGCGGCGGCAGTAAAGGCGCTGGAAGATGCCGGTGTTTCCGCGGAGGAGATCGACCTGATTATTGTGGCGACACTTTCGCCCGATATGTTTTTCCCGAGTACCGCCTGTTTTGTGCAGGAAAAAATCGGGGCGAAAAATGCCTTCTGTTATGACCTCGGCGCGGCCTGCTCCGGGTTTCTTTATGCCCTCGATGCCGCGAAAAACCAGATTGCCGCCGGTGCGGTCGAAACGGCGCTGGTGATCGGCTCGGAAAAAATGAGCACGTTTGTTGATTGGGAAGACCGTTCGACCTGTATTCTTTTCGGCGACGGCGCCGGTGCGGCGGTGTTGAAGGCCGGCGGCGAAGGCCGCGGGATTATGCAGTCCGTAATGGGTTCCGACGGCGGGCTGGCGGATCTGCTGATGACGCCGGGCGGCGGAAGCCGTACCCCGATTTCGCACGAAATGATCGAGCAGAAACAGCAGTATTTAACGATGCAGGGGCGCGAAGTTTTCAAACACGCTGTTACCCGGATGGCGGAAGCCGTTGTGCAGGCTCTGGAAAAGAATGAAATTTCGGCGGACGACATCAACTGTTTTATCCCGCATCAGGCCAATATCCGGATCATCGACGCGATTGCAAAGCGGCTCGGTGTGGCCGACCGCATGTACACCAATGTTGAAAAATATGCCAATACCTCCTCGGCCGCCCTCGCGATTGCGCTGGATGAAGCCGTGAAAGACGGAACCATCACGAAAGGCGATCTGGTTGTTTTGACCGTATTCGGCGGCGGTTTCACGTGGGGAGCGAATGTTTTGGAATGGGGCAAGTAATGAAAAGAGCGATTGTTTTTCCGGGGCAGGGTTCCCAGATTGTCGGAATGGGCAAAGACCTCGCGGAAGCGATTCCGGAGTGCAAAGCCCTGTTTGAACAGGCGAATGAAATTCTCGGTTACGACTTGGCCGCCATCTGTTTTGAAGGCCCGCAGGAAGAGCTGAATAAATCGAACCACGCGCAGCTCGGTATTTTTGTCGCCAGCGCGGCGGCATTCAAGGCACTCGAACTGAAACAGCCCGATTTGACTTACGACGTTCTGGCCGGTCACAGCCTCGGCGAATGGACCGCCCTTTATGTCGCCGGCGTTGTCAGTTTTGAAGACACCATTAACGTGCTGAAGGCGCGCGGCGAATATATGCAGGCCGCCTGCGAAGAAAATCCCGGCGCAATGCTTGCCGTTATGAATCTCGACGGCGACAAGCTGGTCGAAATTGCAGCGGAAGCCGGTTGTCATGTTGCTAACTTTAACTCGCTGGCGCAGACCGTACTTTCCGGCACCGCCGAATCGATTGAAAAGGCCGAAACGCTCTGTAAAGAAGCCGGAGCAAAGCGTGCGATTAAACTGCCGGTGGCAGGAGCATTCCACTCCCCGCTGATGCAGCCGGCCGCCGATAAAATGGCTGCCTTTTTGAGCGGGGTTGAATTGGCCGCTCCGAACATTCCGGTTCTTTCAAATGTGACTGCCGATGAACACAATAAGGATGAAATCGCCGCGAATATGGTGAAGCAAATCACCTCTTCCGTGCAATGGGTTGCGTCGGTTCAAAAGCTTGTTGCAGACGGTGTTGAAGAGATTATTGAATGCGGCCCCGGAAAGGTTTTGGCAGGACTTATAAAGCGTATTGACAACAGTGCGGCAGTCCGTAACATCGGCCAACTTACTGACCTTGAAAACGAATAGGGAATATCTATGTTTGAATTGAACGACAAAATCGCCGTGGTTACCGGCGCTGCCCGCGGACTGGGACAGGCCATCGCGGTGAAACTGGCTGAAGCAGGCGCTGATCTCGCAATCTGCGACCTGAATGCCGAATGGCTCGGAGAGACGGCGGAAAAAGTGAAAGCACTCGGCCGTAAAGTGGAGTGCTACGGCGTTAATGTCGCCGAAAGCGCCAGTGTGACCGAAGGCATTAAAGCCATCGAAAAAGATTTCGGGAAAATCGACGTGCTCGTAAACAACGCCGGTATCACCAAAGACGGCCTGCTGATGCGCATGAGCGAAGATGACTGGGACGCCGTGCTCAATGTGAACCTCAAAGGCGTGTTTCTCTGCACCAAAGCCGCGATGCGCGGCATGATGAAACAGCGTTCCGGAACCATCGTGAATATCGCCTCCGTGATCGGCCTGATGGGCAATGCCGGACAGGCGAACTATGCGGCCTCAAAAGGCGGCGTGATTTCTTTCAGCAAAACCGTTGCAAAAGAGCTCGCATCCCGTAATGTTCGCTGCAATGCAGTTGCACCGGGATTCATTCGTACAGCAATGACCGATAAGCTGGACGAAGAGGTTCAGAATAAAATGAAAGAGCTGATTCCGCTGGCCCGTTTCGGGGAACCGGAGGATGTGGCGAACGTAGTACTGTTTTTAGCAAGTGATGCCTCTGCATATGTGACGGGTCAGGTTCTGTCGACCTGCGGCGGCATGGTAATGTAATTGTGATAAGTGTAAACTGAGAATAAGGAGACGAAATCATGGCACTTGAAGATAAAGTAAAAGATATCATTGTTGAACAGCTCGGCGTGAACGCTGATCAGGTAACCAATGACGCTTCTTTCATCGAAGACCTCGGCGCGGACTCTCTCGACACCGTTGAGCTGGTTATGGCTTTCGAAGAAGAATTCGACGCGGAAATTCCGGACGAAGACGCTGAAAAACTGACTTCTGTCGGCGGCGTTATTGATTACCTGAAAGAAAAAGGGTTCGAATAAACCGGCACGGCTGATTTAGATACTGGCCGGAACCGCTCGAATTATGGGTTGTTCCGGCTTTTCGATATAGATTGAATCGAGGGAAATGCATTATGAGTCGACGTAAAGTAGTAGTAACCGGTTTGGGAGTGGTATCGCCCATTGCGAGCGAACTCAGCAGATTCTGGGAAGGAATCAAAGCCGGTCAGTCGGGCATTGATCTGGTAAAAGGCATGCCGGATATTGATCAGTATCCCGTGATGATTGGCGGTGAAATCCGCGACCTCGAAGTCGAAAAATACCTCGATTATAAAGAAGCCCGTAAAATGGATCCGTTCGCCGTGTACGGCGTTGCGGCCGCTTCGATGGCGATTGAAGATGCCGGTCTTTCGGCCGCCGATCTTGACCTGCGGCGGGTCGGGGTGATCGCCAGTTCCGGTATCGGCGGAATGCAGATCATGCAGAACGAATGCCTGAAAGCCTACGAAAAAGGGCCGCGCCGTATCTCCCCCCAGTTGATCCCGCAGATGATCACCAATATTCTTTCCGGTTATGTCGCCATTAAATACGGCTATAAAGGCCCCAATTTCTGTGTCACCAGCGCCTGCGCTTCCGGCACCCACTCCATCGGTGAAGCGATGCGTATGATTCAGTACGGCGATGCCGACGTCATGGTTGCCGGCGGCTCCGAAGCATCCATCGCCATGCTCGGCGTGGCCGGGTTTGCCGCGCTTCGTGCAACCAGCCGCCGCAATGACGACCCGCAGGGTGCATCCCGCCCGTTTGATAAAGACCGCGACGGGTTTGTCATGTCGGAAGGCTCCGGAATTCTGGTGCTCGAAGAAAAAGAACATGCGCTCAAACGCGGTGCGAAAATTTACTGCGAAGCTTCCGGATACGGTCGCACCTGCGACGCCTACCACATCACCGCCCCGGCCGAAGAAGCAGAGGAAGCCGCCCGGGGAATGTCGCTGGCGATTGCTGATGCCGGGCTGAAACCCGAAGATATCGACTATATCAATGCGCACGGAACATCGACGCCGTACAACGATAAAGGCGAAACGCTCGCCATTAAAAAATCACTGGGCGAAGAGAAAGCCTATAAAGTGGCGATCAGCTCCACCAAGTCGATGACCGGCCATATGCTCGGCGCCGCCGGCGGGGTGGAGGCGGCGATTCTGGCTCTGGCGATCCGCGACAGTATCGCGCCGCCGACCATCAACTACACCACGCCCGACCCCGATTGCGATCTGGACTATGTCCCGAACAAAATGCGGGAAATGGAAATCAACGCCGCATTGAGCAACTCGCTCGGTTTCGGCGGTCACAATGCAACGCTCTGTTTCACCAAAATGAAATAGGGCTTAAATCGGCAAAGTGAGTGAAGGCGCGGGGCACATCCGCGCCTTTTGCTTTGCATATTCTTCTGAAAATCCGTGTACATCTATGCGGAACCGTGGTTCCATTCGCGGATTATGAGAAACTTTTTGGATAAGATTTTGACGAAAGAGCAGATGCTCGCAGAGCGGGCGAAGCTGAAAGCGCAGGGGAAGGTTGTTTCCTTCACGAACGGCTGTTTTGATATCCTGCATCCGGGGCATGTGACCTACCTCCAGTTTGCGCGCGAACAGGGCGATGTGCTGGTGCTGGGCATGAATTCGGATGCGTCGGTGAAACGGAATAAGGGGGACGATCGGCCGATTGTCTGCGAAGAAGACCGGGCAAAGGTGATTGCCGCGCTCGAATGCGTCGATTATGTCGTGCTTTTTGACGAAGATGAACCGCGCGAGCTGATCGCTGAAATATTGCCCGATGTTTTGGTTAAAGGCGAAGACTGGGCGCATTATGTTTCCGGCCGCGAGGAGGTCGAAGCCGCCGGAGGAAAAGTGGTGCTGGCGAAAATGGTCGAAGGGCGTTCAACCACGAATGTGATCGGGCGGATTTTAGAGGTTTACGGAAAGTCGGATGGGTAGGAACCACGGATGAACTCTGATAAACACGGATTAACGCACGAAGCATTAACACGTGAGGTTATCGGATGCTCCATGGAAGTGTTGAATACCCTTGGCCACGGGTTGCTCGAAAAGCCATACGAAAATGCACTTGCCGTTGAGTTTGGTTTAAGAGGGATTCCGTTTGCTCAACAACCACGTTTTGATGTGACTTATAAGGAGGTCGCGGTTGGAGAATATATTCCTGATCTGATTGTCGACGATAAGGTGATTGTAGAGACGAAAGTTATCGACCATATTTCGGATCACGAAATCGGCCAGATGCTGAATTACCTGAAGATTACAGGGGTGAAAATCGGGTTGATTATCAATTTTAAAAAGGCACGGCTCGAGTGGAAGCGAGTTATTCTTTAGGCTCCGTGTCCATCTGTGTTTATCTGTGGTTCTTAAAAGGCAGAGTATTATGAGCATTAAATACATCGTAACGGGCGGGGCCGGGTTTATCGGCAGCAACATTGTGAAAGAGCTGAATGCGCGCGGGGAGGACGATATTTTAGTGGTCGATTCGCTGGGCACGGGCGAAAAATGGAAAAATCTGGTGGGGCTGAAATATGAGGACTATCTCGATAAGTCCGATCTTTTCGCGGTGATTGCGGACGATATTCTTTCGGATGTCGAAGTGGTTTATCATTTGGGCGCGTGCAGCGCGACGACCGAAAAAGACGCCGATTATCTCGCTGAAAACAACTACGGCTATACCCGCGCGCTCTGCGAAGAGTGTCTGGCGAATGACGTCCGCTTTGTTTATGCGTCGAGTGCGGCAACGTACGGCGACGGGAATCTCGGCTATTCGGATGACGACGAAAATACCCCGAAATACCGACCGCTGAATATGTACGGCTATTCGAAGCACATGTTCGACCTTTGGGCGCTGAAGGCCGGTATTGCGGGTCAGATTGCGGGGATGAAATATTTTAATGTTTACGGCCCCGGCGAAGGGCACAAAGGCGATATGCGCTCGGTCATCCACAAGTCGTATCACCAGATTCTCGAAACCGGCGAAGTGAAACTGTTCCGGTCGCACCGCCCGGATTATAAAGACGGCGAACAGGTTCGCGATTTTGTCTACGTGAAAGATGCGGTGAAAGAGACGATCTGGTTCGGCGAAAACACAGAAACGGGCGGTATTTTTAACTGCGGAACCGGAACGCCGCGCACGTGGGTGGATTTGGTTTCGGCGGTATTTAAGGCGATGGGCCGCGAGCCGAACATCACGTTTATCGATATGCCCGAACATTTGCAGGGCAAATACCAGTATCACACGCAGGCGGATCTGACCAAACTGCGCGAAGCGGGCTATTCCGCCGAATTCACCTCGCTCGAAGACGGTGTGGCTGATTACGTCCAGAATTATTTAATGAATGAAGAATGAAGATTTTAGAATGGAGAATGGTGGGTCTCCGACGGGGTTTGGTCGTGAAGGTATGCTCGTGGTAATCATTCTTCATTCTCAATTTTTAATTCTACATTGCCGACCGATAGGGAGGCTCTGTGGCGGTTAGTATTGCCGAGATGATTCTGCTGGGGCTGCTGGCGGATTGGGTGTTCCGCAAGCTGCGGATGCCGGGACTGCTCGGAATGCTTTTATTGGGGGTGCTTTTCGGGCCGTTTGTTCTGGATAAAATGGAACCCGGTTTTCTGGCGGCATCGTACGATCTGCGGATAATTGCGCTGATCATTATTCTGCTGCGCGCCGGATTCGAACTTTCGCGCGAAGTGTTGAACCGGGTGGGGCTGCAGGCCCTTTTAATGTCGTTTATCCCGGGCTTAATGGAAGGGGGGGCGATTGCGCTGATCGGGCCGAAATTCCTCCCGCTGACCCATTTGGAATCGGCGATGCTCGGCTTTATTATTGCCGCCGTTTCGCCGGCGGTCGTTGTGCCGATGATGATCGGGTTTATCGAAAAACGGATGGGGGCGAAAAAGGGGATTCCAACGATGATTCTGGCGGCGGCATCGCTCGATGACGTGATTGCGATCGTAATTTTCAGCGTGTTTCTCGGGCTTTACACCGGAACGTCGGAAAATGTGCTGATGAAATTTGCCGGTATTCCGGTTTCGATCATTGCGGGAATTGCCGCCGGTTTAGTCATCGGGTTTTTGCTGATCCGGCTGTTTGAAAAATTTAATCCGCGCGCGACAAAACGGGCGATGATTGTGATCGGCGTTTCGATCCTGCTGGTTCGGTTTCAGGTGATGCTGGAAAATCGGGGGATTCCGTTTGCGGCGCTTTTGGCGGTGATGGCGACCGGTTTCATTATTCTCGAAAAGCGGGAAAAGATGGCGCACGAAATATCCTCCAAACTGGGCAAACTGTGGGTGTTTGCCTCGATTATGCTTTTCACGCTGGTGGGCGCGCAGGTCGATATTCAGCTGGCGTTCAAAACCGGGCTGGCCGGATTGGGCTTAATTATTTGCGGGCTGATTGCACGAAGCGCCGGCGTTTTGATTTCGCTGATAAAAAGCCCGCTGAATTGGCCGGAACGGTTTTTCGCGGTGGTTTCCTATTGGCCGAAAGCGACCGTGCAGGCGGCGATGGGGGCGGTTCCGCTGATGGCGATGCAGGCAGCCGGAATGGATCCGGCGCCGGGAAATGTGATTTTGGCGGTCGCGGTGATGAGTATTGTTTTCACCGCGCCTCTCGGGGCTTTTGCGATCAAGCTGGTGGGCGGAAAAGTGCTGAAAGAGGAAGCGGAATCGCCTGCTTTCGATGCGCTGGCCGAAAGCCGATGAGTTTCTGTTCAAATTTCCCGGTTCAAATTTCAGCCCTGATTTCCCCCTCTTTCCCGCGCCCTTTCTCCCCCTTTTCCGTTTCGGGGTGTTTTTCCCCGTTTGCGCTGTTTCGGCGGAAACGGCGCATACGCCATATTCCCGGATGTTTTTGTGCTCGCCGGTTAATAATAGCCGTATGGCAGGGGCTGACTGTATTCCTGAACGGGCACCCCTTCGCCCAAAATGGCGATCAGGGTAAACAGGGCGATAATCAGCGTTGCGATGGCCACTATCCCCCAGAATGCGCGTTCGTGGAAAAGGTGCCCCGTCAGATGCGCGGCTTTAATCGTTCCGTCGTGCACATGGTGCATCCAGTGCCGGATTGTTAGGCCTGCGTGCATTTTGCCTCCTTTCTCCATTAAGTTGGACAGGAACGGGATGTGTCCGCTCATTTTCGGACTTGCGAATTCCGGTGTCCATTTTACGGCGGCCGCTGCGTCGGATTTGTGAGTGTTCGGCTTGAATTCACAGGGTGATCTGTGTGTTTTTTGCGAGTTATAGGCTTGAAATGTTCCCTCGGGCAGATACCTTGTTACGAATCGCTTGTGCTGTGCCCGGAGTGAACGAGGTGTACGGCACGTTTAGGATGTGGCGCGAATGCCGCCGAAAGATTTTATATATCAGTGTAGCGAGGTTATTAGATATGAGTCTCATTCACCGTTTTTGCGGAAGTCCGGTTAAGGCATTGCTGCTGGCGTCGGTTATGGTCGCCGGTGCGGCAACGGCCCAGGATTACAGCACAATGGGTATCACCGACGTGGTCGCGTCGGCCGACCGGATGCTCCAGCGCGGCGATTACCGCGGGGCGATCCCGGCGCTTGAAGAGGTTATCAAGCGGACTGAACCCCTGACTGACCCGCAGGGGCAGGATACCTGCCAAACCTGCCGTTTTGAGCTGGCCCGCGCGTATTACCAGATGGGCAATGTCGAGCAGGGCATGAAGTATATTGAGAATTATCTCGATAACGAACCCCGCAAAAAAGAGCGCATGGCTCTGCGGATGCTCGCTCAGGGCTTCTTCGAAAAGCAGAACTGGGAAAAGATTGAAGAAGTCGGCGAACGCCTGCTCACCTTTTCTGATTTAAGCAAGGATGACGAATATAATGCCAACCTGCTGTTGGGGCAGGCCCGCTTCTTCCTCGAAAAATGGGACGAGTGTGTCAAGCCGCTGACCTATGCGGCGAATTATTCCAAAGATCCGCGCATTACCGAAGTGACGGAAATCATGATCGCCAGCGCAATGGTGAAGGCCAAAGACTGGCGTAAACTGTTCGGCTGGCTGCCGCGCCTTTATCGCACCGATGCCAAATATGACATCACGCTGAACCTGACGCTGATGGAAGCAGGTAAACAGCTTTTTGAGGTTGATCAGGACTTCCTGAACGCCCTGCTGCTTTACCGTATGGTGCTGCCCCGCGAAGACCTGCTCGAATTTGCCAATAACCGGATCACCAAACTGTCCGCCAAACTGTCCGATGATTTACAGGGCGGAATTGCCGGGCGCGAACAGCAGGATCGTGAAAAGGAAATCGAGGATCTCAAAGAGTCTGTAAAATTACTGACCGATCTGCCGCCGTACGAAGACGAAGTCACGTTCCGCATCGGCCAGATTTACGCCGAAGTTAAGCGCTATTGGGAAGGCTACGTGCTGTTCGATAAGCTCTATCGCCAAGACCGCACTTCCGACATCGGTGAGGCCGCCATGCTGCAGTCGGTGCTGATTCTTTATGATGTCGGCGTGATTGACCGCGCCGAAGAGCGCATCCTGATTTATCTCAACGAACGGCCCGACGGCAAATTCGCCCGTACGCTGCTTTCTATGATGATGCGCAACAATCTGGTTCGGGAAGAGTTCGATAAAGTGGTCGGCCTGCGGAAATATGTCTATGACATTCCGGCCTCGACCGATGCGGACGAGTTGAGCATGCAGGCGGATCTGCACTACATGCTGGCGTTCGGCTATTTCCAGATGAAGGATTACCCGAAAGCCGGCGAACAGTTTTCGGTGATTCTCGCGAATTATCCGGAAGGCACCAACTTTTCCGATTCCCGCTATTTCCGCGGTATGACCTACATGATGGTGGGTGACTATAAAAACGCATTGGAAGATTTTCAGGAATATCAGGCGCGCCACATCGGCGGCGAGCACGTTTCCGCTGCAATGTTCCGTGAAGCGGTCTGTCTGTTCGGTTTGAGCGGCGAAGAAAAAGACCGCGAAAAATCCGCCGAAATGCTCAAACAGGCTGAAAAGGTATTCACCAAGTTTATCGACTCCTTCCCGGAAGATGTGCTGGTTTCCGAAGCGTACAGTATGCGCGGCGATATCGAAGCGGCAAAAGAGGCGACTAACGACGATCCGTACACGCTCGACCGCGCGCTGAAGGATTACCGTAAGGCTATCGACAAAGCGACGGTTACCGCTCAGGCATCCTACCCGGCATTCCAAGCCGCAAAGGTGTATAAGCTCGAATTCAAATGGCAGGAAATTATCGACCTGATGAAGTACTATCTGGACCGCTGGGAAGAAGACGCCGATGTGGCGGAAGCGGTTTACTGGATGGGACAGGCCCAGTTGGAAATGGGGCAGGTGCAGGAAGCCGTGCGCGATTACCTTTCAGCCATCGAACGCTTCGGCAATGATCCGACAAAAGGCGGGATCGATAAAATTATCCTCGAACTCATCAAAATGTCCGATGACAATATGAATGCCGAGGATCGCGAAGGCCTCGCCATCAAAATTAAGCTGAAACTGACCGGTATTGAAGCGGATCAGCGTGTGCTGCGTCTCCGCCTGAGAACCCTTCAGGCCATGTTGCAGGGCAAGGAAGCTGGAGCGGCTTTCGGCGCCGGTCTGATTGATGACAAACAGAATCTTGCGGAAGCAAGTCCGGTCTCCCTCGCGCTGATGTGTCAGGCTGCGGAAGCCACCGGAAATGCCGAAGAAATCGAGCGGATTTCCGACTACTTTATTCAGAACTACGCCGAATCCGATCTGCTCTGGTATGCCTATAAAGCGAAAACGGCCAAACTGCTCGCGGAAGAGGACTACTGGGGCGTATTGGCCGTCATCGACGAAGCACAGGGCCTCTTCGGCGCGGAGCCGCATATGGGCTGGGCCCAGCTCGCCAAAGCGGACACGCTGCTGAAAATGGAAAAATACGAGGATGCCGAAAAAGAGTTCAATATGTGCATGGGCGTTTCCGAATGGCGCGGCGCCATCTTTGCCGAAGCCATGTACGGTATGGGCCGCTGCCGTCTGGCAAAAGGCGAGCTGAAAGAGGCGCATGCTTTCTTCCAGCGCACCTACCTGCTGTTCAAAAGTTACGACAGCGGCAAATGGGCGGCCAGAGGCTATATCGCGGCAGCCGATGTGCTACTTAAAATGAATGACCGCGAACAGGCAAAAACCACTCTTCAGGCCATGCTGGAAGACGAATATGTAAACACCACTCCGGAAGCGGACACCGTTCGCGAACTGCTGAAGAAACTTTAGGAGTACAGTAATGAACAAAAACGTTTTTAGTTTAACTGCGGCTGCGCTGCTCATTTCAGTCGGTCTGGCTCAGGCCATTCCGGCGCAATTAGTCATGGGCAACGGTAAAGTCTGGGAAGGGATGGACGTCAAGCGTGACGGCGACTGGGTTGAATTTTCAACCGGGCCCGGCACCAAGCCGATCCGTGTCGGCGCAGACACCATCAAAGAGATGGTGTTTGAGGTGAAACTGGATGAAGAGAAGCTGAACGAGCTGAACCGGGATCAGCTGTTTGAGCGGGTTATCGCCGCGCTGGACAACGCGCTGGAACCCTTTTCCGACTTCGGGGATATTCCCTCAAACCTCACTCTTTACAACGCGTTGCTCATGGAGCTCCATTACAAGATCGGTAATTTTGACAAATCGCTGGCGATCTCTGCAAAAATCGCAACGGACGACCGCGATCCGGTGCTACAGTCCAAGGCGCAGGTTTTCCACGCGCTGGCACTGATTGATGCCGGGCGCACGAAAGAAGCCGAAACCTATGTTGTTAAACTGGGATGGGATAAACAGATTTCCGAAGACGCCGCCCCCGAAAAGCTGTACATCATGGCCAAACTGATGGCGCTGAAGAAACAGTACAATCTGGCCATGGAGCTGGTTGCGCGCGTGATTGCCTTTAACAGTCAGGATCCGGATTGGATGCAGCCGGCTGAGTTGCTTTGTGCAGAGGTTTACACCGAATTGGGAATGTTTGACTCTGCGGAAGAGGTTATTCGCCAAATTTCACTGCTCTATAAAGGGTCGGTGGAGGATACCAAGGCGAAATCGCTGAAAATTCGTATTGAAGGTTTGCGGGTTCAGAAAGAGCAGGATACCGCGGAAAGTTCTGAAGAAGCTTAACTGAAGGAGAAAATAAAATGACGAAAAAAATTATTAAAGTGGCATTCTGCCTAAGTCTGGTGGCTGCTACCGCTGTTTTGGCTCAGGATGCAGCAACGGCAGACGCTGCGGCCGAAACGGTTCAGAAAACAACCCTGTGGCAGATGATTAAACAGGGCGGCTGGGCCATGATCCCGCTCGGACTGATGTCCATGGGAATGGTTTACCTGATCGTCCAGAACGCGCTGGCCATACGCGAAAAAGTACTGCTCCGTCCCGATCTGATGCCGGAATTCATCCAGCTGATGAAGGACAAAAAGGTCGTTGAAGCACACACCCTTTGCAAAGAAAACGAAACCCTCTTTACCTACGTATTTGCTGCCGGTCTTGAGCGCTGCTCCACCACCCGCGCAATTGACTACGGTAAAATTAAAGAAGCCATTGAAGAAGCCAGCACCGAAGAAGTCACCTCATACATGAAACCGATTGACTATCTTTCCATTATCGGCGCAACCGCCCCGATGCTTGGACTGCTCGGTACGGTATCCGGTATGATTAAGGCCTTCCAGACCATCGGAACCAAAGGGATGGGTAAACCGGAAGAACTCGCCGGAAACATCGGTGAGGCGCTGGTAACAACCGCAACCGGTCTGATCATCGCGATTCCGGCCATGCTGTTCTACTACTACTTCCGTAACAATTTCATTAAAGCCACCGCAACGCTCGGCCGTAACATCGGCGGACTGCTTGACACCCTCGAAACCGGCGAACTTCCGCTCGGATTTGAAGGCACCGGCGCAGTTGAAGAGTAAATGATGGCCTAAGCCATCGCGTGGACTAACCCTCCTGAGCGAGGTCTCAAATGAAACTAAAACTACCAGCACGCGAAGATGCCACAGTCGATATGGCTCCCATGATCGACTTGGTGTTCCTGCTGCTCATCTTCTTCATGGTTGCGTCGGTTGTGACGGAACTGGAAAAGGTTGAGGTTGAAATTCCCGAATCCAAGTTCGCGAAAGTCCCGGAAAATATTGCGGGCCGTATGATGCTTTCCATCGATGCCGACAACAAAATCTATGTCGGCCTCGAAGAGATGAAAGACATCGACCAGCTGAAAGAACGGATCAAGGAAGAGCAGGATTTGAATGATGAAGTACGTATTCTCATTCGTGCCGACCACCGGGTTCAGTATAAAACCTGTAAAGATATCATGATTGCCTGCGGGGATATGGGCGCAACCGACCTGATCTACGCAACCTTTGAGGAATAGTTATGAAACTGCTTGATGACATGATGAACAAAAAGGCGGAGCTGCAGATCGCCCCGCTCATCGACGTGGTATTCCTGCTCCTCATTTACTTCATGGTAACCGCATCGCTGATCAAAAAGGAAGCAGACCTCTCCTTCATGCTTCCGGCCAATGTGGAGTTGACTCAGCCGCTGGATATGCCGATTGAGGTGCTGATTGAGGTTTCCGAACTCGGCGATATTCTGATTGAAGGCATGATCTTTGGACGCGACGAGCAAAACCTCGACGACCTGATCAGCCAGCTGGTTTCCCTTAAAGAAGCGGCTGACTCATCCGGCAGCGAGCTGATCGTCAATATTATGCCCGCGGATAAAGCACTGCACGGACGCATCATCAACGTGATGGATGCCTGCGCTGCGGCCCGCGTTCAGAATATGTCGTTCAGTATGTCGATGTAAGGCTGAATACCCAGTCATGAAAAACCGGCGATTTTATATCCGCCGGTTTTTTTTGTGTCCGAATACGGGAAAACGTAAACGTCTTTTCGACCCCCTCGTAGAGGGCGTAAGGTTCTTCTGCATGAATATTGTCTCAGCTCGGCGGTCGGACTATATTCTCCGGATGGAAAATACAAAGGAACAGCTGAGCAGCCGATTCGCGCAGGTATACGGAAGTCCCGGTGAAGCCCCGCGTGTACTGGGGCTGCTCCGGGCGTTTTGGCCGCTGCTGGTGATCTGTTTTTTGACGGGCTATCTTTTGCGGGCGGCGCTTCCGGTTCCGGACTTACAGCCGACGCATGTCGGAGTGCTCTTTTTTCTGCTGGCAATCGGAGCTGCGTTTCTATTGGCCTGGGGCGACCGACGGTTGGGTAATTTTCTTAAAGGAGCAAAAGGCGAAGAGTGGGTTGCGCACGAGCTGGCATTTCTAAGCTCGGAATACGCGGTTTTTAACGGGCTGCGGCTGGGCGGCGGCAAGCAGAACTTTGATCATATCATTGTCGGCCCGGCGAGCGTGTTTGTGGTGGAAACCAAAAACTGGAAAGGCTCCGTTGAATTCCGGGAGGGCAAACTTTATGCCGGCGGAAAGGAGCCCTCGCGCCCGCCGCTGAGGCAGGTGAAGGCCGCCGCCGCGGAACTGGTCTCTTTTTTCGACGATGCCAATTGCGGCGATATTCCGGTTCATTCCGTCCTCTGTTTTCTCGGTACGGAACTGCCGCAGGAAATTATGAACGTAAACGGCGTTGTGGTCTGCAAAGGCGAAAAGCTGACGGAAGTGCTACAGGAAACGTTTGATGATCCGATCCAGCCAACACGCCGTGAAATGGTTATCGGTGAGCTGTTGAAAGTGATGAATGATGATTGAGGCGTGATTCCGTTTGTGCCCTTATTTTGATTCCGTACAATTTTCACGAATCACGAATCACGAATCACGAATCACGAATCACGAATCACGAATCACGAATCACGAATCACGAATCACGAATCAGAAAACCGGAGGTTTGAAATGAAGGCACTGGTTCCGATAGCCAACGGCTCGGAAGAGATGGAAGCTGTGATCATTATCGACACGCTGCGTCGCGCGGAATGGGACGTGACGGTCGCCGGATTGACGCCTGGAATTATTGACGCGTCGCGCGGCGTGAAACTGGTTGCGGACGCGGATTGGGGGACGATTGATCCGATGGATTTTGATGTGCTGCTGCTTCCCGGCGGATTCGGCGGAACAATGGCATTTTGTGAACATGCCGGGGTTCAGCAGGCTATCCGGGATTTCGATGCTGCGGAAAAACCTTTCGGGTGTATTTGTGCCGCCGCACTGGCGCTGAATAAAGCCGGGGTTTTGGAAGGCCGTTCATTCACCTGTTATCCGGGTGTTGAACAGAAGCTTCCGGCGGATATCCAGCCACTGGATGCCGCGGTTGTAATTGACGGAAATCTTATCACCAGTCAGGGGCCGGGAACCGCCTTCGAATTTGCCCTCGCACTCATCGAAGAGTTTGACAGTGAAGAAAAATCAGCCGAAGTCCGCGCTGGCCTGCTGCTTTAAAGAATCAGCATGCAGTCGCCGTAGCTGAAAAAGCGGTATTTTTCAGTTACGGCGATTTTATAGGCTTCGAGCATTTGTTCTCGCCCGGCGAAGGCGGACATCATCATTAATAGCGTCGATTTCGGAAGATGAAAATTGGTGAGGATGGCATCGACGTTGTTGAATTCGTAGGGCGGGTAGATGAAAATATTGGTGGAGCCTTCGGCGGGGCGGATCGGGTTGACCGATTCAAGGGTACGGACGGAGGTGG
>QKFE01000180.1 GCA_003252225.1 Kiritimatiellales bacterium
AGCTGGCTTATCACACTCTCTATTTTTTTCAGGTGCTGACCCTCGATCGCGGAACAACATCCGGCCTTTTAATTCATAATCAGAATGATGTCGGCATACTCGGATCCCTTCCGCCGAAAATAAATAGAACCCTTTTTGCGTCTTGGCGTCCGGCGGTGGAAAAGCCGCAGGATCAGCTGATGGATAAACTGCTCGCTGCGCTGCCGAAGCAGGAGATCTGTACGCTTGATGATTCGGTGAAACAAAAACTCTGCGATGCTGTCCGGGAATTTTACCGCCTGTTTCCCGATGCGCTAAACCTGCAGGCTTCCGGAAATACAACCCCTTCGACGGTCAAAAATCACCGATAAAACTCCCTCCATTTTTCCGGGCGAAACCGCAATTACAAGTCTTTGGCTCATCTTTCTTGTGCTCTGTTTTAAAGAATTGACTGTGATTGACTTGTGTTACAAGTCGTTTGCTGCAAGGCGCTAAGCTCATGCTGCTTTATTCCATAAAATCCTTACCTTAATTTCCATAAATACGGCTTGACGGATAGAGGACTCACCATTTATATATGATAAAAATTATAACAAACTCACGGTTTAAGGAGATTGAGTATGAAGCTATCGACTAAAGGACGCTATGCAACCCGGATACTGCTTTGCATCGCACGCCTACAGGATGAGCAGCCCGTGCCTAAAAAACGCATTGCGGAACAGGAAGGCATTTCAACCGACTACATCGAACAGATCATTGTGCCGCTGAAGAATGCCGGACTGGTGAACAGCGTCCGCGGCTTGCGCGGCGGTTTCCGGCTGGCGAAAGATCCGGCCGATATCACGGTGTACGATGTTTTGTCCGCATCGGAAGGCGATATTAATCTGGTCGGTTGTCTGGCTGAAGGGTGCAGCAATTCGGATAAATGCGTTGTCCAGCGTGTATGGCAGGGCGCCAGCAACGTGCTCCGCGATTACTTCTCGCAAATCACGCTCAAAGAACTGCACGATGATTACGTCCGGCGCACGTCCGAACAGCCGATCAATTTCAGCATTTAAATCAGGAGAATAAACATGCCTTTGTATAGCAACATAACTGAAACCGTCGGCCGCACGCCGCTGGTTTTGCTTAACCGCATCACGGAAGGTCTTCCGGGGAAAGTCGCGGTGAAACTCGAATCGCGCAATCCGCTCGGCAGCGTAAAAGACCGTATCGGTGTTGCAATGATTGAAGACGCGGAAGCCAAAGGGCTGATCAAACCCGGTTCCACCTTAATCGAGCCGACCAGCGGAAACACCGGGATTGCGCTGGCTTTCACTGCCGCCGCCAAAGGATACAAGCTGATTCTCACCATGCCCGAAAGCATGAGCCTCGAACGCCGCCGCCTGCTGCAGGTTTTGGGGGCGGAACTGGTACTGACTCCGGCGGAAAAAGGAATGCCCGGCGCAATCGCAGCGGCCGAAAAACTGGTTGAGGAAAACCCGGCCGCCATCATGCTCCAGCAGTTTGATAATCCGGCCAACCCGGCCATTCACCGGAAAACAACCGCCGAAGAAATCTGGGCCGATACGGACGGAGCAGTCGATATTTTCGTGGCCGGCGTCGGAACCGGCGGAACATTCAGCGGTGTGTCTGCCGCGCTGAAAGAGAAAAAGCCCGGAGTTAAAGCCGTGGCTGTTGAACCCGAAAAATCGCCGGTCATTTCCGGCGGACAGCCCGGGGCCCACAAAATACAGGGTATCGGCGCAGGCTTCATTCCGAACAACCTCAATACTAAACTGATCGACGAAGTGATTCAGATCGACGGCGATGCTGCCGGCGCGATGGCTCGCCGGCTCGCCAAGGAAGAAGGCATCCTCTGCGGCATTTCTGCCGGAGGCAATGTGGTTGCCGCCGTTGAACTCGCCAAACGGCCGGAAAATAAAGGCAAACTCATCGTAACCGTTATTTGCGACACCGGTGAGCGCTACCTCTCCACCTGGCTCTTCGGCGAAAACTGATTCCGCCTAATCTAAGGGTGAAATCGCCGGGCTTTCACGAGCCCGGCTTTTTTTACGTTAAAATGAATCCAAACCGAGGTCGCCGGTGATGCGGAGATGGTCGTTCTCCCGGTTGATTTTGAGCCCTTTTCCAGGGAAGGCTTTCGGCAGTTTTTCGGTCAGCATTTCCTGTACGCGGTCGCGCAGTTCGAGCTTCACCTCTTTCGGAACCCGTTCGAGGGTGGAAAGGCGGATATCGACGACATAGCCGGGGCCTAAGTTTGATCCGAAGCCGGCGGAGTAGGATGCGCCGATATTAAAAAGACCGTCCATTTCCGGATTACCGGTTTTTCCGGATTCGGGCCGTGCGGGATGCAGTCCGTATTTCCCCCGGTATTCGTGTTCGAGTTCGCGGTCGATTTCGTCGAATACGCTTTTCAGCTTCAATTCCCAGGCTTTGGCGCGGATATGTCTCATGCCGGAAAAGGAAGAGAATCCCGTCCGTTAATTCAAGCTGTATTTTCAGTTTGGGTGCGGCTGGGGCGGTTAATATGAAAATGTCTGTAAAACAGGTGCATGTTGTGCGGGGTTTCATTTACACGATTCTAACCAATATTTCTGGCCGCCAAGGTTTGACTTATGCCCGTGAATCCCTATCCTTCCGCGAAATTTAACTAAAATGGGTCTCAAAACTAAATGGAGGTTTACAAAATGAGTGCTCCCACTACCAACCAGAAGCTGCTCGACTGGGTAGCTGAAGTAGCAGAAATGACCACGCCTGACCAGATTGTCTGGTGCGACGGCTCCAAAGAAGAGTACGACCGCCTGATGCAGCTGATGGTTGATTCCGGAATGGCAATCAAGCTGAACGAAGAAAAACGCCCGAACTCTTTCGCATTCAACTCCGATCCTTCGGACGTTGCTCGTGTTGAGAGTCGCACCTACATCGCTTCCGTTAAGGAAGAAGATGCCGGCCCGACCAATAACTGGATCGATCCGAACGAACTGAAAGAAACCATGAAGAAACTGTACAAAGGCTGCATGAAAGGCCGCACCATGTACGTAATCCCGTTCTCCATGGGTCCGATCGGTTCCCCGATCGCTAAAAACTCTATCGAGCTGACAGACTCCCCGTACGTTGTCGTCAACATGCACATCATGGCGCGCGTTTCCACTGAAGTACTGCGCCTGATCGAAAAGACCGACGAATTCATCCCGTGCCTGCACTCCGTCGGCAAACCGCTGGCTGAAGGCGAAAAAGATAGCCGCTGGCCCTGCGCTCCGCTCGAAGACAAATATATCGCACACTTCCCGGAAGAGCGTCTGATCTGGTCCTACGGTTCCGGTTACGGCGGAAACGCCCTGCTCGGTAAAAAATGTCTGGCGCTGCGTATCGCTTCCGCACAGGCCCACGACGAAGGCTGGATGGCTGAACACATGCTGATCCTGCGCTTCACCAATCCGGAAGGCAAAAAATACCACGTCGCGGCGGCCTTCCCGTCCGCTTGCGGTAAAACCAACCTCGCCATGCTCCAGTCCACCGTTCCGGGCTGGAAAGTTGAAACCATCGGTGACGACATCGCCTGGATGAAAATCAATCCGGAAACCGGCAAGCTGCACGCCATTAATCCGGAAGCCGGTTTCTTCGGCGTTGCTCCGGGAACTTCCGAAGCCTCAAACCCGATGGCGCTGGCCAGCTGCGCAAGCGATGCCATCTTTACCAACGTTGTTGTTACCGCAGACAAGGACGTCTGGTGGGAAGACATGGGTTATGACTGCCCCAACGGCGGCGGAACCGATTGGAAAAACAATGCGTGGACGCAGGGCATGAAAGACGCCGACGGAAAAAAAATCCTCGGCGCGCACCCGAACAGCCGTTTCACGGCCCGCGCCGATCATTGCCCGGTGATCTGCCCCGACTGGGAAGATCCGGCCGGTGTTCCGATCGATATCTTCGTATTCGGCGGAAAACGCACCTCCACTGTTCCGCTGGTTCACGAAGCCTTCAGCTTCGACCACGGCGTATTCATGGGCGCAACCGCTTCCTCCGAGCCGACTGCGGCAGCACTCGACCTCGGTAACGTTTCCCTGCGCTTTGACCCGTATGCCATGACCCCCTTCATGGGTTACCATGCCGGTGACTACATGCAGCATTGGTTCAACATGGGTGAAAAACTCGGCGATAAAGCTCCGCGCTGCTTCTACGTCAACTGGTTCCGCAAAACCGACGACGGCAAATGGCTGTGGCCCGGCTTTGGCGAAAACAGCCGCGTCCTCAAATGGATGTGCGACCGCGTTGAAGGCAAAGTCGGCGCCCGCGAAACCGCCATCGGACTGATGCCGATCGACGGCGAACTGACGCTCGACGGCCTTGATATCTCGGCTGAAGATTGGGCCGCTCTGATGGCTGTTGACAAAGATGGCTATAAGAAAACGCTGGCCGACATGAAAGCTTACCTCGCCAAATTCGGCGACAAGCTGCCGGCTAAAATCAGCGAACAGGTCGATGCCCTCGAAGCCCGCCTGAATGCCTAAGTTCAATCCTGACGATTGACTGAAAAAAGCGTCCCGTATCGCGGGACGTTTTTTTTTGGTGCGCCCGGCAGGGCGCATCCACTTGAGGGTGAAAGTCCCTTGCGCGCCCGACAGGGGGAAGCGTTAGCTGAACATCAACTG
>QKFE01000101.1 GCA_003252225.1 Kiritimatiellales bacterium
ATAAAGGCTTATTTTGCGATTTCCCGGTTTGTAGTGTAATCAGTGGTTTGTTTTTGAAAGGAGTGGGTTGAATGAATGTTCTGTTAATTACGAGTGACCAGCAGCATTGGAATACGATGGGATTTCTGAATCCGCAGGTGAAGACGCCGAATCTGGATCGGCTGGCGGCGGGCGGGACTTATTATGATCGGGCGTATACGGTGAATCCGACGTGTACGCCGAGCCGGGCGACGATCATTACGGGGCAGTATCCGAGCCAGCACGGGGCATATGCGCTGGGCACGAAGCTGCTGGAGAATGTGCATACGGTGGGGGACGATTTTCACAATGCGGGGTATAAAACGGCGCTGGTCGGAAAGGCGCATTTTCAACCGCTGCGCGGATCGGATGAATATGAGTCGCTCGAAGCCTATCCGGTTTTGCAGGACCTCGATTTCTGGCGGCGCTACAAAGAACCGTTTTACGGCTTCCGCCATTATGAGCTGGCGCGGAATCACACCGACGAGGCGCATGTGGGGCAGCATTATGCGATCTGGCTGGAGGAAAACGGGGCCGAAAACTGGCGCGACTGGTTTTCAAAACCGACGGGGTTTTCGGAGCCGCAGCAGTGGAGGTGGAATATTCCGGAAAAATACCATTACAACACGTGGATTGCGGAGCGGTCGAATGCGCTGCTGGAGCAGTATGCCGAAAACTGCGAACCGTTTTTTTTGTGGTCGAGCTTTTTTGATCCGCATCCGTCGTATTTGGTGCCGGAACCGTGGGATACGATGTATGATCCGGATGAGATCGATCTGCCGAAAATGACGCCGGGCGAGCACGATAAAAACCCGCCGCATTTCCGAAAAACGCAGGAGGCGGAATTTGCGATGGAGGGGTATGAGGAACCCGACGGGCACCATATTCACGGGTTCCATTCGCACCTGCACGATGAGGCGAAGCTGCGGAAGGATATTGCGGTTTATTACGGCATGATGAGCTGCATGGATAAATAT
The DNA here is from genome assembly GCA_003252225.1 of Kiritimatiellales bacterium. Taxonomy (GTDB): domain Bacteria; phylum Verrucomicrobiota; class Kiritimatiellia; order Kiritimatiellales; family Pontiellaceae; genus Pontiella. Next base: position 996 of record QKFE01000101.1, read on the forward strand.
ATCGGGCAGATTCTCGATAAGCTGGATCAGCTGGGTTTGGCGGAAAATACGCTGGTGGTTTTCACGACGGATCACGGCCATTTTTACGGCCACCACGGCTTAATTGCCAAAGGGCCGTTTCATTACGAGGACGCGGTAAAAATCCCCTTTATTGTGCGGGCGCCGGGACAGAAAAACACCGGTATTTTCAGTTCAGCGATTCAGTCGCTGGTCGATTTGGCCCCGACGTTTCTCGATTTCTGCGGGATTAAAATTCCGCGTTCAATGACGGGCGTCAGTCAGAAGGTCGTTTGGGAGGGGCGTGAAAATGCGGCGCGAAACCATGCCTTAATTGAAGACCGGTTTAATCCGACGACGATGCACCACAAAACGTATGTCGATGAGCGGCATAAAATCACGGTCTATTTCGGCGCGGATTACGGCGAGCTTTTTGACTTAAAAGAGGATCCGGGCGAAGTGAATAATCTGTGGGACAGCGCAGCGCATTTGGAGCTGAAACAGAGGCTGCTACTGAAAATGGTACAGGCGCAGCTGGGCGCGGAACCGCTTCCGATGCCGCGTATTTTTGCAGCATAAACCTATCCCATCGTCGAGTTGACGCCGTTTGCATTAAATCCGACGCTGTCGGCCTAACTGGAACAGGAGACGTGGTGACGATGAATGTGTGGAAAGATAAACTTCGGGCATCTGTTTTCGTCTGTGCGGCGCTGATTTGCGCGGGCAGTTTCGCGGCGAAAAAACCGAATGTGATTTTTGTGATGGCGGACGATATCAGCGCGCGCGAGTTTCCGTTTTATGAGTCGACAACGTGGACAGGCGCGCGGCGGGCGAAAACGCCGGTGATGGACACGATGGCGGAAAAGGGCGGCTGTTTTATTGAAACGGCGTGGGCCTGCACCATCTGCAAACCGAGCCGCGTTCAGTTGCTGACGGGAACGTATGCAACGAAGAACAAGTATTGGGATAACAGCCACATCGGGGCGGATTGCCGGACGGTTTACGCAGCGTATGAAAGCGCGCCGATTACGCTGGGGAATATGAGCCGCGACGCGGGCTATGCGAATATCTGGGTTTCCAAAACGCACATCGGCGGCGGGGCGGATATTCTGAGTATGGGGTTCAATGAGTGTATGCTTGATCCGGCGGAACCGGTGCGAAATATGGGCTGGAATCCGTTCGGAACGCCGAATAAAAACCCGTACCCGATTTTCCGTTCGGACAATCCGGAGGACTGGGATCATGATTCCTTTTTCTGGTGGCCGGAAATCCAGCTGATTAATTCGCCCGAGTTTCCGAATGAGCCGTATAAATTTGTGCAGACGGAAATCAACGATTATGCACCGGATTTGGAAATGGACTATATCTTCAAGTTCATGGAACGAACGAAGGAACAGGGAAATCCCTTCTTCGTGCTCTACACGCCGCATTTGGGGCATCTGGCGAAGGATTATGCCCAGAAGGGAAAACCGACGGTATGGCCGGGAACCCCGGTGCTGGAGTGGAAAAACGGCAAGTATGTTCGTAAAGATCCGAAACATATTAAGAAAGCCGACGGCTCCTATGAGCGGGAAAACATTACGCCGGAGGGGATCAGTTATCACGTTGAATATCTCGACTACCAGCTGTGGCGGTTGACCGAAAAACTCAAGGCGATGGGCGAGCTGGAAAACACCATCATCTTTTTCACGGCCGACAATGCGACGCAGGATAATGCCGGACATTTCGGAAAGGCCCATATTGAACAGCAGCAGGGCCTGCATGTGCCGATGCTGATTTATGCGCCGGGAATCAAATCGCTCAAAAACGGGCGGCAGAACATTTGCACGGACACAACCGATATGCTGCCGACGCTGGCTGAACTGATGGGTTTCGAATTCCCGGAAAATTATGACCGCCCCGACGGAAAAAGCCTGCTGCCGTATTTGACGGGGAAAAGCAATAAGCACCGCGATTGGATTTATGGAATGCGGCTCGATGCGCAGATGGTGCGGAGCGATAAAGTCCTGCGCGACGGTCGCGGGGTCTGGTACGACGTGAATAAACGTGCGGGAGATTATCAATCATTCACCAAGCTCGATGATCTGCCGAATGGTGAATATAAAAACATGCTGCTGTCCGAAAAGGCCAAGCTCGAACCGGTGGTGGAACAGCACAATCTTTATATGGTCGATTCGGAAGCGCCGCTTCCTCCGCCGGATGCCGACGGCGACGGAATTGCCGACTGGTTCGAAGAAAAATACGGCGCGATGGAACCCGCCGCTGATTTGGACGGCGACGGGGTGGACAACTACCACGAATATGTTTACGGCGGTGACCCGTCTGATGCAAAATCGCCGACGAAAGAGCAGTTGCCGCATTTAACCGGTATTTCCGATGCGCAGGGCGAATATGTTGCGCTCCAGTTTCAGCGCCGCGAAGAACTCGGCCCCGATTACTGGTTCCTCGTGGAAGGAACAACGGACGGTAAAAACTGGACGACCGACGGCGTGATTCAGCAGCACACCGTCCGTTCAAACGGCGACGGAACCGAAAAGGTGATCGCGCGGATTGCGGCGGATAAAAATAAGACCGCGCTCAACGATTTGCGGGTGACGGTGGAAAAACCGAAAAAACGCGCCCCCCGTAAATTTAAAAACCTGCTCTCGAAAAAGGATTGATTGCCTGCTACAAGAACGGGCTGAATTTATACAAGACACTTGTCGGGCGGTGTTTTACGTTATACCGCCTTAAAAATCAGGAAGGATGATTGAGCATGAAAACTTTAATGATTGGAATTGCCTGCTGTGCCGCGCTGTCGATGAGCGCCGACGCTAAATTGAAAGCCCTTATTGTCGACGGGCAGAACAACCATGACGTCTGGCCGAAATCGACGGTCATGATGAAACAGTATCTGGAAGAGACCGGCCTTTTTGAAGTGGATGTGGACCGAACGCGCTTCCTCTGGAAATCGGGCCGGGAACAGGCCTTTTTACCGTTGGCCGGTGATTTCGAAACCGAGGAAAAAGCTGAGCCGGAAACCGACCCCGATTTTAAACCCGACTTTAAAGGGTATGATGTCGTGATATCCAACTTCGGCTGGAAGGCGGCTGACTGGCCGGAAGAAACACAGAAGGCGCTCGAAGACTATATGCAGAACGGCGGCGGATTCGTCGTTGTGCATGCGGCGGACAACCCGTGGGCCAAATGGATCGAGTTTAATAAAATGATCGGTCTCGGCGGCTGGGGCGGACGGACTGAAAATGACGGGCCTTATGTATATTATAATGATGACGGCGAATTGATCCGCGATGCTTCCCCCGGCGGTTGCGGCGCCCACGGTCCCCAGCATGTTTTTCCGATCACCATTCGTGAAAAAAACCACCCTATCACCAAAGGGCTTCCGGAAGTCTGGCTGACCGCGCAGGATGAATGCTATGCCAAACTGCGCGGCCCGGCTGAAAATATGATCATACTGGCAACCGGCCGCGATCAGAACCCGCAAGCGCCCACCCAGCGGAATGAGCCGATTTTAATGGTGATCAACTATGGAAAAGGCCGTGTTTTCCATACGACGCTGGGGCACGATACCCCCGCATTTGAAGGCGTCGGATTCATCACCACGTTTCTGCGCGGAACCGAATGGGCGGCCACCGGAAAAGTGACCCTCCCGATTCCGGATGATTTTCCGACCGCAGAACAGACCTCTTTCCGAAAATTCGAGCCGGTTCAATAAATCGTGTTTCCATCGGCAGATAAAGGGTTCCCGAAAAGGAGCCCTTTTTTATTTAAAACGGGGGAGTGTACAAACGCGTACCGTAGCCTTACCAAAAATGATCCCCTATGGTTGCATTTATTAAAAAAATGGCTGTTGAGGATCCCGTATTGTTGCTTTGAAGGTGACATGAGTAAAAAAACGCGGTTGGGAGCCGAACCCACCCTCATGAATGGTAAAATCCGGCCACCTAATACCATCTTCAGTTAAGAATTGTTATATTAACCGCTTAGGAAGCGTTTGCTGAAGAGGGCAGGTAATTGTCAGCACCCAGCAACGATAGAACCGGTGAAGGGCTTTCCCGGAACGGGCGAAGCGCGGTGCTGATGTCGGCTTCGATTTCATCGAGCGTTTCATAGGCCCGGTTGGCATAGGCCACGGCGACCTGATCCCAAAGCTATTCGATCGGGGTGGGTTCGGGGCTGTAGGGTGGCAGGGCAATCAGGCGGATATTTTCCGGCAGCGCGCCGAGCTGTTTTTTCCGATGAAGAGGTCTGCGCAGTTTATCTTGAATGCGAAGGGTGGCGCAAAAATCAACGGGTTGTCGGCAAACGTTTCCGGGTTGATGGTGAGATGATCTGGCAGTACAGCGGAGTTTTCTGCTCGATTCCTCCAAAGCGCATCGGGTGCAGTGAGGAAACTCAGATCCGCTATCTGGTCAGCGTCTGGAAGCCCTATTCACAGAAGATGGGAAGTAGGGTCATTCTCAAAATCCTTTTTCCCTACCTGTTTGAATTGATTGGAAAAACATACAAGATTGCGGGAGGGGATAGTATGCCATTGTTTGTGTGGCTTATTCTTCGAGGATGTAAATATAGCCCGCGGAGCGCTGCCGAAACTGACCGGTTGAAAGGTTGCCGTCATCCAGCACTTCATCGACTTTCAGCATTAAATCTGCGCCCCAGTTCGGTCTGTAAACGGAAACACCGGCTTCAAAGCCAAACTGCTGGTAATCCCAGTCCCACTGACCACCGATGCAGGTATCTTCCGCCCAAGGGAACTTGCCTAAATATTCACCCATTCCATCGGGTATCTGTCGGGGCGTGCGGTCCGGAGGATAGGAGCCGTGATCGAATGAGTATTGAACAAAGGCATGCCCGGCGGTCTGAAGTTCGCGGGCAATACGGCGGGCCCGTGTTTTGATTCCGGCTTCGTGAAGCGCGGGAACGCCGATGGAGGCCGTAATTCCGATGATCGCGGTCACCACCATGATCTCAACGAGTGTAAATCCTCCCTTATACTTCGTTTTCATAACACCTTTAAGTATAGCAAATTAAATGCCACTAACTAGTTTGAAAGGTGTACAAATAGTGTTTAGGTAGTTATTCGGGAGAGTGGAGCAGCAGTTCGTAAAGCTGCTTGTAGTAACCGCCGCGAGCCATCAGTTCATCGTGCGTTCCGTGATCAATCAATTCGCCATGGCGCATCACTAAAATCCGGTCGGCGTGGCGGATGGTGGAAAGGCGGTGGGCGATGACAATACTGGTTCTGTTCGCCATCAGTTTGGCGAGCGCATCCTGAATCAGCATTTCGGTGGCGGTATCGACACTGGCGGTGGCTTCGTCGAGCACGAATAACAGTTCGGGATTCTGCGCGAGCGCTCTCGCCATGACGAGCAGCTGTTTTTGACCGAGCGATAAACCTTCGCCGCGCTCGTTGAGTTCGGTGTCGTACCCCTGCGGCATGGCCTCGATAAAGGGGTGGGCATTGACGGTTTTGGCTGCGCGGATAATTTCGCTGCGTTCAATGCCGGGAGCCTGCAGCCCGATGTTATCGGCGACGGTGCCGGTGAAAATAAACGGATCCTGAAAAACATAACCCAATCGGGATCGCAGATCGTGTTTGTTGAAATCCCGGACGTTGATTCCGTCGATGGTAACGGCACCTTTCTGTGTGTCGTAAAAGCGGCCGATCAGGTTGATAATCGTGCTTTTCCCTGCGCCGGTTGCACCGACGACGGCGATGACCTGTCCCGGTTCGACGGAAAAGGAGAGGTTTTTTATAACCCAGTTTTCGCCGGTGTATGCAAACCAGACATCGTTGAATGCGATGCTTCCGGCGATACGGTTCGGCTCAACCGGGCTGTCCGGATTTTTGATCTGTTCCTCTTCGTCGAGCAGGTTGAAAACGCGTTCAACGGAGGCCATTGCAATCTGGAACGAACCGGCTTTGTCGGACAGTGAACCGAGCGGGTGGAAAAAGTTGCGGACATAGGCGAGGAAGGCAATGAAGGTTCCGAGCGTGATCGCTTCCGATCCGCTGAGTATGCTGAAACCGCCGACAGCCAGTGTGAGCAGAATGGCCAGCGCCTGACCGCTTTCGATGCAGGGGAAATAGAGGCTGAACCAGCGGACTTCGTCAAAGTAGGCGGAGCGCAGATGGGTGTTGCGTTCGTTGAAATCACTGATTGCGGCGGCTTCGCGGTTGAACAGCTGGATGGTGGTCATACCGGTCAGATCTTCCTGCACCAGCGCGTTGAGCCGGGCCTGCCGGTCGCGGATATCCCGGTTAGCGTCGCGCAGTTTCACATTCACGAAATACATCACGCCGAACAGCAGCGGCAGGGTGGCGAAAATGGTCAGGGAAAGGATCGGGCTCATGAAAAGCATGTAGCCCATAATGCCGAAAATCATAAACAGATCGGCGATGGAGCCGACGACGCCTTCCGTCACAAAATGCTGTAGCCGTTCGATATCGGAGGTGACGCGCGACATCAGAGTGCCGACGGCGGTTCGGTCGAAATAGCCCTGATGCATTCGAAGCACTTTTTGGAAAACGGCGAGGCGCAGGTCATAAATAATTTTCTGACCGATCCAAACGGTCAGCAACGCCTGTGCATAACGGATAATATGGCCGAAGGCGGCGAGGAAGAGGAAAACCGCGCCGAGTTCAAACAGCAGTGTTATCCGCTTTTCGGCCGGTGTTTCCGTGCTTACAAAACAGGCGTCCGTGATGCGCTGTAGAATAAGCGGAAGGGCGTTGACGGCCAACGTTGTAATCAGAATCAGAATCAGCGCAAGCAGCAGCCAGCGCCAGTATGGCAGGGAATAAGATAGAAGGCGTTTGGCGGTGTTCATCGGCCTTTCTCCAGTTTTTCCTGCAACTGCTGCATCGTATTGAGTTCGGCATAATAACCGGGTTTTGAAATCAGTTCGTTGTGCGTGCCGCGCTGGGTGATCTTTCCATTTTCGATGACGATGATTTCGTCGGAGTAACGCAGCGTTGAAACGCGGTGGCTGACGAACAGCGTGGTTCGCTCGTTCATTACCGGTTGGAGCTTTTTCATGATGGCGGCTTCGGTCTGCGTGTCAACGGAGGAAAGAACATCGTCGAGAATCAGTATATCGGGACGCCGCGCGATGGCACGGCTTATGGATGTGCGCTGGCGCTGTCCGCCGGAAAGGGTGACGCCGCGTTCGCCGAGCATGGTTTTGTACTGTTCCGGAAAGCCTTCAATATCGCCGTGCAGGTGGGCGATTTCGGCGGCCCAGCCGATTAAATCCTGGTCGGCATTTTCAACGCCGAATCCGATATTGTGTTCAAGCGTACGCGAAAAGAGCACCGGTTCCTGCGCGGCATACCCGATCATTCCGCGGAGCGATGAGAGCGAAACGGTGCGAATATCTTTGCCGCCGATTTTTACTGTTCCGCTGGTTGGATCAATCAGGCGTGCAACCAGTGAAGTGATCAGGGTTTTACCGCTGCCGGTCGGGCCGGTAATTCCGAGGGTGGTGCCGGCGGGAATTTCAAGGTCGATATTCCGCAACAGCAGCTGTCCGCCGATTTCGAGATCGAGGTTTTTAAACTGGATGGATGCTTCGAGCTTTTCCGGTTCGGGGAAATCGAAGTCGGCGATTTTCGGCTCAGTTTCGAGAATCGCTTTAACCCGTATCCAGCTGACCTTTCCGCGCTGCATTAAACTCATTACCCAGCTGAGCGCGAGAATGGGCCATTGCATGTAAAAGAGGTACTGCGAGAACTGGGTCAGTACGCCGAGCGAAAGGTTGTTTTCGATGATCCGTTTTCCGCCGATAATCATGATCAGAATGGTGGCGAGGTTGAAACAGAAGGCCATGAACGGAAAGAGAAATTGGCGGGTACCCTGCATCCGCATGGTTTTTCTGATCAGGCCGCTGTTGAGGTTTTCAAACTGGCTGTTGCGCCGTTTTTCCAGCGCAAAGCCTTTGAGGCAGCGGATGCCTGAGAAGCTTTCCTGACAGAAATTGGATACTTCGGAAATATGTTCCTGCAAATCCTGCTGATAACGGCGCATCACCCGGAGAATCAGAAAGAAGACGAGTGTGGTCGGAATAAAAACAGCGAACAAAAGTCCCGTCATTTGCGGGTCAATCAGCAGCATCACCACCAGCGCGGAAATGAGGGTGATTAACGTCCGGATACCCTGCAGCAGGCCCTGTCCGATGGCGTCGCGGATAATATTGATATCGGACGAAAGTTTGGTCATCAGATCGCCGGTGCGTTCGCGGCGGAAATATTCCTGATCCAGCTTCGTTAAATGGGCGAAAACATCGGCGCGCAGTTCGTATTCAATTTTATGACAGAGTTTCAGCGGGATCTGCCGGATCAGCCGTGAAAAGATGATTGAAACCATCCCGATCAGAATAAACTGCCCCAGATACTTTAAAAGCAGTTCTTTCGTTAGGGCGTCCGCTTCAAGCGCGTCAATCACCAGCCGGATAAGATAGGGCAGGGCGAGGCTGCTCCAAACCGTGATGATTGCGCAGACGGCCGTTGCGGCGATTTCCTTCCGGTGCGGAATTAAGTAGGTTTTTAAACTGGCGGATCGGCTGCTGATTTTTAGTGCTCCGTTTCCGCTTCAAAGTATCGCCTGCAAAAACGAATGCAAGCCCGACAATAGTATTAATTCGGTCATGTTTTTTAGACGGCGGAAATCCGTGTCGGAAAGGCGGCCGACGGCTGCATTTTTTTAGAACTTATAAACGAGCGTGGTGAGCAGAGCCTTGTCGTAGTAGCCTTTGTCGTCGTAAAACACTTCGGTGTCCCGGTCGAGGCGGTATTCGACGCGCAGGAAAATGTCGTGGATCAGTTTGTTTTCCAGCCCTGCGGAGAAGGTGAAGTGGTAATTCGTCAGGTCGCCCAGATGGGTGTATTTCTGAATCAGCGTCAACGAATCCACAATGTTCCAGTTCAGCGATTCATCGAAAATAAACTTCGGTTCGCTCACGGAAATTTGCTCGTCGCCTCTGGCGATGCGGTCGTACTTGTGGTAACCGCCGCCGACTGACGTGGTGAGCTGTAATTTTGGACGGGTGGACCATTTCACCCCCATTTCCGCAGTCTGCAGGAATTCCTGGTCAATGCGGCGGCGGAAATCCTGCTGATACACGGTTTTGGCGGTCGCAAAGTAGTTCTCTTGAATATCGCGGTTGTATTGCTGCTGGACGTTGAAAAAGTCATCTTTTTTACGCAGTTCGTTTCGGCTGTAGCGATACGTCATATCCCAGCGCAGTTTGTTTTTATCCCCTTTCCAGTCCACGTTCCCGCTGAAATGGTAGGTTTCATATTTTTCAACAAACTGAGTGGTTTCGTTGCCGGTTACGCGCTGCTCGGAGTTGGATTCCCGCATGGCGATGGCCAGCTGGGTTTTTCCTGACCACCGTTTCCGTTCCAGAAAATGGTTTTTAGATTGATCCGTTCTTTTTTCTTCAGCATCCTTTCGCTGTTGAACGGCCAGCGCGCGGGCGTCGGATACTTTCATGATATTAAAAAAGGATCGCGTTTTCGCCTGCGGTTCAGGCTGTTTTTCCGGTTCCGTGTTCGGAACCGTTTGGGGGGCGGTTTCCGGTTCGGCGGGTTTTTCTGATTCGGCTGTTTTTTCCGGTTCCGGGGCCGGTTCCGGAATCGGTTCGCGTTTGATTTCCTTTACGTTCTCTTTTGCCAGATCAATTTTTCCGAACATACCCGATTCAAAAACTACGGTATCGCCCTCTTCGCTCAGAATTTTTCCGGTCAGTGTGTCGCCGTTTTTAAGCACAATAGTATCAGCTGCATGACTGGTCAGTGCCATGCAGCCGGCTAAAATAATCTGTAAAATCGTTTTTTTCATTAAAATGCGTATTTTTGCTTCAATTGGCGGTAAAAGTAGCTGTTCAAAACAGACGGGTCAACCCCGTTAAATGGCCGGTTTCTTTCCAGTTTCTTTACGGCACGCCCCATTTGAATTGCCCCTTATTGACTGAACTGCGGCCAATACGTTCACGCTTATATTCTTAAGCAAAAAAGAAATAACCTCGGATTTATGGGGGATACCTTAAACCCGGTGTTTGCAGCTTAATATAGGCCTTTAGTCTTATCGTGCCGGCGGGGCGTGAATGCAGCTTTTATGGACGGCGTGGGCCGCCTCCATCCAGATTTCGGCAAAGGTCGGGTGGGCGTGGATCGTGTTTCCAAGTTCTTCGGCGGTAATTTCTTCGCGGACGGCGACCACCATTTCACTGATCAGATCGGTGGCGTGCGGGCCGACGCATTGGGCGCCGATAATAGTATCGCTCGTTTTGTCGGCGATGATTTTCACAAAGCCTTCGGTTTCGTTGGCGGCCTGCGCTTTTCCGAGCGGTTTGAAGTGAAATTTACCGGTGTTCACCGCGCGTCCCAGTTTTTTGCACTCCTCTTCGGTGATGCCGACGAGCGCGACTTCCGGTGAGGTGAAAATAACGCCCGGAATGACGACCTCTTCGATTTTTTCTTCGCCCTTCAAAATGTGCTCAACGGCATAAACAGCCTGCGACGTCGCGGCGTGGGCCAGCTGCATCCGGCCCGAAACATCGCCGATACAGTAAATATTCGGCACATTCGTCCGGCTCAGTTCGTCGACTTCGACATAGCCGCGTTCGCTCACCTTAACGCCCGCCGCTTCACTGTTCAGTCCGTCGGTCACCGGACTCCGCCCGATCGCCACCAACAGCATATCGGCTTCGAGCGTTTGATCGCCCGCTTTCGCGGTTACGCCTTTATCGGTTGCCCGGATATCCTCCATCGCGTTGCCGGTTAAAATATCTATTCCGAGATCGGCCTTCATTTTCCGCTTCACCACCTGCCGGACGTCTTTATCGAGCAGCATCAGAATATCGGGCAGCAGTTCGACAAGGGTCACTTTCACGCCGAGGCCGGCGGCCATACAGGCGAGTTCGGAACCGATATAGCCGCCGCCGAGCACCAGCAGGCTTTCCGGCAGTTTTTCCAGTTCCAAGAAGGCGCGGCTTTCGATTATCCGCTCGTGTTTCGGAATAAAACCGGGAACGGTGGAGGTGGAGCCGGTGGCGATAATAATATTTTTGCCGGTAATTTCTTTGGTGGATCCGTCTTTGTTTTTGATGGCTACGGTGTTGGCATCGCGGAAAGAGCCTTCGCCCTCAAAATGAGTGACGCCGTGTGATTTCAGTAAAAAGGCAATACCGTTCTGCTGGGTTGAAATGACGTCATTTTTCCGCTTAACCATTGCCGGATAATCGATTTCCGGTTTAGCGACTTTGATGCCGAGATCGCCCGCATGGAGGATTTTCTGATATACTTCGGCCCCGGCGATCAGCGTTTTGGTGGGAATACAACCGCAGTTCAGACAGGTTCCGCCCAGCCATTCGCGTTCAATAATGGCTGTTTTCGCGCCCAGTTGAGCTGCTTTGATTGCCGCCGGATATCCGCCCGGGCCTGCGCCGATTACAATGACATCAAATTCCATCTGTTTCTTCTCCTTAAATAATGATCGGAGTATTGGTAATTAATTCGCCGTGAGTCAACCGAAACGCGATGGCTTATTTTCTCGCAAAGCCACAAAGATCGCTAAGCAGGTCTCTCGGCGGCTTTGCGTCTTTAGCAACCGGACGGTTGCGGGCGTGAGTTAATCTCTCAGCTGTTTGACCACCCGATAAAGCTCGGTTACGCCCCAGGCCTGTGCGCCGCAGCCGCGCTGGGTATGCGGCCAGTTTCCGTCGATCACTTCCGGTGACTGGCGCAGGCAGCCGTGATTGATGACGTCCGAAGCAGACCCCAAAATGGAGAGGGCGGTTGCTTTGGCGGCATCGCCGTAAACCATCACCAGCGCTTCCGCATACGACGGGAAAGGCCACGTCCACGCGGTGCCGTTGTGGTAGGCGGGTTTTCGGCGGGTATCTTCGTCGCCGGTATAATTCCCCCAATAGGGGTTATGCGGGTCGTTCAGCAGGTGCCCGTTATTATAAACAGGGGCAGGGCGGTTTACCGGTCGATCGGCGAGGCTTCGAATAGCACCCGGAATCAAAAGCTGTTCGCAGGCTTCGACGATATTTTTGCAAAGCGCCTTATCCGTCACCGCGCCGAGCGTTACGGCCAGCAGCTGATTGGAACGCAGGGCATCGTCGATTTCCGCATCGTGCGCACCGGTTCCCGGTTTTGCGGCGAGGCAGTCTGCCAAATAGGTGTAATCATCGGCCTCGATCACAAACAGTTTGGCAATGGAGTTCGTCACTTTTTTCGCAAGCTTCGGCCACTCGGGGGCGTCGTCGATGCGGGCGAGCATATTGAGGGCATATTTCCACATCGCCTGAATTTCAATGGGATAGCCTTCTCGCGGGGTACCGGCGGGATAATTGGTATCCATCCACGTGAAATGAGACGGACTGAAAATGAGCCCTGATTTTTCGTCAAAGGCGATTCCGTTTCCCGTGCCTTTAATCAGTCCGGTCGCCAGCGAAACAAGCACCTCTTTCAGTGAGCGGCCGGCGCAGTTGGCTTCGAGCAGATCCTCGGAACCCTGTGCTTTCATCAGTTCATCGCAGGCGACAAAAAACCAAAGCGGAGCATCGGAGGTTTCGCGGTTATTGTCATCATTGCCGCGAATCATATTTGGAATGGTGCCGCCTTTTTCAAATTTGCCGAATTGCAGCAGGATGTTTTTCGCCTCATCGAGCAGCCCCGCCGCAATAATACCGCGCAGGCAGATCAGCGTGTCGCGGCCCCAGTCGAGGAACCACGGATAACCGGCGATGACAGTCTGATATGCATCGCGTTTAACAATGAACTGTTTCATCGCCGTTTTCATTGCAGCTTCAATGCTCAGCGGGGAGGTCTCGCGCAAAGACGCAAAGTCGCCAAGTTTGTCGAACAGGTTCTCTTCTGGCTTCGCGCCTTTGCGCCTTTGCGTGCGAGGATTTATTTCCGCCGTCAGCTCAGCGGTCTTCTTGCCTTTGAGTTCGATTTTAAAATAGCCCGGACTGAACAGGTCGGATTCGCCGTCAATTCCGCGCGCGCGGTCGACGGAGTGCTGAATCATGTAATACCACTCCGGCTCGGAATGGAATGCCCCGCCTTTCATCGTCACGGAAAGCGCGCGGTTTCGATCGGGTTCAAATACAAACCCGTCATCATTGAACTCCGTCCATTCCGGCCAGTTTGTTTCCGGTCCGGTGTAGGCTTTTGTCACTTCGTGGTTGGTGCGGTCTTCGATATCGGCGCGTAAAATCAGACTGACCGGAATGTTGTCCGGCAGATGTTCCGGATCATTGCCTGCGGCTTCGCGGATAAAACTCAATTGAACTGCATTGGTGTCGGGATGCAGCTGCAGCGTCGCTTTGAGCGGAATAAGCAGCCCTTCGCCGACCGGTACGGCAAAGTTCCAAATCACGGTTCCGTCGTCAGCGACTGAAAACCGTTTTTGGCAGTGCAGCGAAAGTTCGTTCGAATAGCCTTTACGCACGATCCACGCGCGGCAGCGCGTCAGCATCGTATGGCGGTCAACGGGCACATCGCGGTTTAAATTTGCGATCAGCAATCCGTCATATTTGCTCCGCAGTTCCGCCCAGCCGATGCGCACCTGCGAAAGCGCACCGTGTTTGTTGGTGCACACCGCATAGCGATCGCGGTCGTGAATTTCACCGGCACGGCAGGTGGTGATCACTTTAGCATTAGTTTCTTCGCACAGCTGCATCAGCGGCGCTTCCGTATGCCGGATTTCGTGCGCTTCAAATACGGTCAGTTTTAAAATCAGATCGGTGTGATCCGCCGGTGTTTCCATCGGCTGAAACAGAGCGAAGTGTTTACCGTCCGGCTGCGACAGCGACTTTTCGTGGGCGAGGGTGACGCCGTCGAAATTTTTAATTTCAGCGATGAAGCTACAGTTCGATTTCACGAGCAGGAAATGGTTCGGCGGCAGCATCACTTTGCGGCGATTATCGCGCGGCCAGTTCCACGTGGTCACAGTCGGCGCGCCGCCGGCCAGTTCTTCTGCAACCGCTTTCGGATTTGCGAGGAAATGATTGAGGTCGAATTTATCGAGCGCATCAAAACGGGCGAACGTTTCCATCGCCTTGGCTTTCAATGCCTGTGTTTTGCTCACTTCCGATTCGGTAAACGGCGAAGTGAGTACGTTATTGATTTCGTTGATCCAATCGGAATGGTCGGTCAGACACAATACTTCGCCGGGTTTGAGCGGATAGGCGCTGTTTTTATGCTGCACGGATTCGCCGGTCAAAAGGTCGGTGTTGAATCCGCTGAAATCGCAATGCCATCCAACCCTGCTTTCCTGCTCGGCATTCAGGTTGGTCAGAATCAGCAGGCGGTTTTTTCCCGATGCGTCCGTGCGCAGAACAGCCGATGAATTATGAAACCCGTTGGTCACCGACCGCACTGTTGCGCCCGCGTGGAAACAGGGGTGTATTTCCAAAATCGCGTTAATCCGGCGGAGATAATCGATCATGTTTTTGTCCGCATCCCAATTGAGCGAATGGGCGTTGTGCACATTAATCTGTTCGGTTGCATACCACTCAACCCCGTTCGAAAAACCAAACGCGCCGTTGTGCGAAGTCAGTGCGCAGAAGGCGCAGCGCATTCGGGCAAAACGGGGGGATACGGCCGCCAGCCGCGAATTATCGTGTGTTTCCGAAAAGTGAATCAAATTACCCTTGCTCTCTGAAACGCGGATCGATTCCGGCAGATATTCATCCACCTGATGCTGGTCATAATTCTGGAAGATTTCGGAATAGGCCCAGTTCATTCCGGCGTCGGCCAGCAGCCCTTCGGTGACATGTTTATATCCGCCCAAACCTTCGAGCATGAAAATGGTGTCGGGGTATTCCATTCGAACCTTGGCGATAATGTATTCCCACGCTTCGAACGGCACTTTATAGCCCGCATCGCAACGAAACCCATCGACCCCTTTCCGGCACCAGAAAAGAAAAACATCAGCCATATATTTCCACAGACCGCGCTTCGAATAATCCAGCTTCGACAAATCCTCCCAAAGCACGCCCCACGCGCCCGGCGACATAAACGAATCATCCTCGTTCCGATGAAACCATTCCGGGTGATTCACCTGCAAATGCGAAGCCCAGCCCGTGTGATTGATCGGCATATCCAAATACAGCCGCGCATTTCTTTTGTGCACTTCGTCCACCAGTTCCTGAAACTGATCCAACGGGGTGGTGGCTTTATCAAACTCAGCCAAAGCCGGATCCACATCCAGCAAATCCATCACCGCAAAAGGACTGCCGAAACGGCCCATCCGCGCATACGTCGTCGGGGTCGGATGGATCGGCAGCAGCTGAACAATTTTACACCGCAGGGTTCCGACGATAAAATCGAGCTCTTTAATCAGGTCGCGAAACTTGCCCGACTTCGGCAGCACCGCATAGCCCGCGTCATCCAGCCGCTGAACCACCGCTTCGTCCGACTTCGCCACCGCGCCGTGAAACTTCGCATCGCCGAACAGCCGGACAAACGCCGTATACATTGTGTTGCTCGCGCACGTTTCCGCCGGCTCCACTTTCAGCACCGAATTACCCCCCTCCGGCCACAGAATTAAATCCGTACCCTCTTCAATGAAATAGGCCTTCGCCTCAAACCGTCCGACGCCGAGCAACGGCAATCTAATCGTGAAATCGCCGGCTTCATTCGGCTCCATTTCAAAATCATGCCAGTCGCGCGAAAGCGGCGGAAGCCCCTCCTCCGCATGCAGGATAATTTCCGTGTGGCGGATGTGCGAATAGCCGATATTCGACCGCAGCCACGCCTTCCCTTTTTTGCCGGTGCGGTTTTCCAGTTTAAAGGTAATGGCGTCGCCGCGAAAATGGATCGTGTGCTTCCCCGGTTCCGGGT
>QKFE01000317.1 GCA_003252225.1 Kiritimatiellales bacterium
GCATTCGATTACCGATTCAGCCCCCTCCTTTTTTCGCCGCCCGGATGAACCCGGAAACGGGAATGAACCGCGGATGGACACAGGTAGTGGATCCATTCACGAATTTTAGAGCATTTCCGGTTTAATCTAACGCATGTTTCCGAGAGGTAGGGCTGGTTCGACGAACCAGCCGCGGCGCTTTCGTCGAAAGCGCCCTACCAAAGCGGTGTGTGGGTCGAAAGCGCCCTACCAAATGCGGTGTATTTGTCAAAAGCGCCCTGCCAAAGCATGCGATAAACAAAACAGAAAAAGCTTCGGGGTAAATATACCGGCGTAATCAGAGATGAATCCGGCTTATTTTTCCACTGGGGGTGCGGGGGAGTTCGTCCACAAAAGTAAACATTTTTGGGACTTTGTGCGGGGAGAGCTCCTGTAGGCAGAAGGCCCGCAGTTCGGCCTCGTCAATCGGTTTCGAGCAGATGATTTCGGCGCAGGGGAGCTGGCCGTAGCGCGGGTGGGTGGTGCCGAAGACGCGGGATTCGGTCACATCGGGGTGCATGTTGAGGACGCCTTCGATTTCGTCGGGGAATACTTTCATCCCCATAAAATTGATGACGCTTTTGCTGCGCCCGACAATAAACAGGTTGCCGTTGTCGTCGATCCGCCCGAGGTCGCCGGTATCGAACCAGCTGTCGGGTTCGCGCAGTTTCCAGGGGGAAACATAGGCCTCGAACATGCCTTTTCCGCGCAGGAGGATTTCGCCGATTCCGTCGGGGTCGGGGTTGACGAGTTTGAGTTCGTATCCGGGCAGCAGTTTTCCGACGGATCCGGGGATGGCGGCTTCATTTAAAAACGGCAGGCCGATTTCGATGATGCCGTACGCCTCGGTCAGCCCGATTCCGAATTTGGCCTGAAAGCGTTCGGCCACATCGGGCTGTAGTTTCATGGAGGTGGAAACGGCCATGCGGATATTTTTGAGTCCGTCGGCGGGAAAGAAGCCGGAGGCAGCCATGGTGTAATAGTGAAAAGGCGCGGCGTAAATAAAGGTGCCTTCGCCGGATTTGACGGCATCGACGAGCCCGAGCGGGAAGTCGGCATAACAGAGGTTGATGGTTGCGCCGCGGCGCAGGAAGAGCAGGATGGAAACGACGAAGTGGTAACTCATGGAGAGCACCCAGAGAATGGTGTCGTTTTCTGAAACGGTGAGGCCTTCGTCGGCGGCGGCGGTACGGGCGAGTATCGCTTCGTGCGAAAGGAGCACGCCTTTGCTTTTCCCGGTTGTGCCCGATGAAAAGCGGACGAACGCGGGGTTTAATCCGAAAAAGCCGGGCGGGGCATCGCCGGATTCAAGCCATTTGAAAAAGAGCTGCCTTTCGGCGAAATACGATTCCGGCAGTGTTTTGCCTGCATAGTTGCAGAGGGCGGGTTCAAAAATCAGCAGGTCGGCGTCAATCCGGCTGAGCAGGGCTTCCATTTCGTGTTCGGCGGAGGTCGGCGGAACGGGAATGACCACGGCCTGTAGCGCCAGTACGGCGAGGCTGGCAATGACATAGTCGATGCAGTCGCCGCAAAACAGGGCGACGCGGCAGCCGGGATAGACACCGGCGGAAACCATATATTCCGCCAGCCCGTCCACTCGTGCAAACAGGTCGGAATAACACAGTTGTATTTCCCCCGCCCGCAGCGCAATCCGGCTGTTTCCGGAAACGGCGGCTTCTTCTCGGATGGTTTCAACGATGTTTTTCATTTGCACATCTCGGCGGCAATCCGTCCGGCGGCTTCACCCGTGGCGATGCATACGCCCGTCACCCGGGAGGAAGCCAATGCGCCCGAGGTTGCCGAAATACAGCGCCCTGCCGCAAGCAGATTCCGGATATTCAGCGATTCCAGGCATTTCCGCGGGATTTCGTGATAGTCCCCATCGACAATATATTCCAGCCGCTGCCCGGTTCCTTCCTCCCAGCTCTCCACCGGCCAGGCGTTCCGTGCAACTGCGTCGCTGAAACGCGCGCCGCCCAGCACCTCGGCCTGCGTCAAAACATGTTTCCCCAGCATCCGAACCCCTTCGCGGCGCAGAACGAACGGCGATGAATCCACCACCCGCGCCGACGCAAAGGCCGGTATTTTTTCGCGCAGAATTCCAACCAGCAGATCGATATCCCCCTGCATTTCCTCTTCGCTGTGATCCGGCGGAAGCGCCAGTTTCAGCGAACCCGGCAGGGAAAAAACAGAAAAGAACAGGTAATCCGGAATCTCCGAATTACGCAGCGCCATCGGCACTTTCAGCGGCAGCATCCCGTCGGGTTCAATCCCCTCGAAGCGGATCGTACAGCCCGCCATCATCCGCGTTTCCGGTTCAATCACATTCGCCGAACCCAGCCGTGCCGCCGCCGCATCGCCGCTGCAATCCACGACAACCGACGGGGAAATATAAACCCCTTCGCCTTTAACCGAATAAATCATCTCCGAAAGGACTTCAACCGATGTGGCTTCACACCCTTTCATGATTTTCAGCTTGGGATATTTCCGGAACTGCGCGTCAAACCAGCCCAGCACCTTTGCCGGATCAACCGGCCAGACAAAAACCCGCCCGACCCGTTCCCCCGGAATATCAAGGGCGCCAAACAGTTCCGAACACAGCCCGCCGTTCAGTACACGCCCGAAGCGGTCGAACAAACCGCAGACCGGGAAATCCAGCCCGGCGCTGTATGTGCCGCCCAAAACATCCCGCTTTTCGAGTAAAACCGTTTTAGCCCCGCCGCGAACCGCAGCCAATGCCGCCGAAAGGCCGGCCATACCGCCGCCCACAACCAGCACATCGCACACTTCAACCTGTTTATCGACCGTTCCCAAAATACCTCCGGATAAGGGTATTATCTTAAAAACAAAAAGGCCGGAAACAAAGTCCCGACCTTTTGAAAAATTTGGGGTGAACGAGGGGACTCGAACCCCCGACCTCCTGGGCCACAACCAGGCGCTCTAACCAACTGAGCTACAATCACCATCCGAAAGAGCGAGAAACATAGCGATACCCGCCGGAAAATCAACCGTTTTTATGCCGAAATTTTTGCCCCGGTATCGGCCGCCCGGGAATCCGGCGCAGCAGACAGCAGTTTTTGCGGTCGATAAACTTGCACCTGTGCCCTAAAGTTCAATACACCTTTCACGCAACAAAGGGGAACTGATGGAAGAAACAACAATCTATGAACACCATCCAGTGATGTTCCGGAACAATCCGGTCGGGTTTATTCTGGCCGTTCTGTTGATTGCGGCGTTCGGACTGGGTCTGCTTATTCTGCTTTGCTGGAAACTCAAATGCAAAGGAACAAAATTAACCGTCACCACAGAACGTACCATCCTGCGCAAAGGCATTCTTTCCAAATTCATCAATGAGGTGTACCACTCCGACGTACGGAATGTGCAGCTCCGTCAAACGCTCGGGCAACGGATTTTCAACGTCGGCTATATCGGCATTGCCTCCGCAGGCCATTCCGGGATGGAAATTGAAGTAAACGGTATTCCCGACCCCGAACAGGTAAAAGACACCATTGACAAACACCGCCGCGTGCAGAAGAGCGCTGAAGAGGATGACTAGCTTCGAACCGTAGCCAAACTCCACTGTGTCGAACCGACCGGATTTCGATCCGTATTCGACGCACAATATGTAACAAATTTCGAGAGGGATCGCCGGATTGGTTACATAGCGCCAAAATGAATACATATTTGTGGCTAAAGAAACAAATCTGTTTGGTTTTCCGGGGGAGCAAGCATTCTATTTTCTGCGCGATTAATCACAAATATTTATGTTCCTTATATTTACAATACAGACCCCTTTGGGTGGAACATCTCGTGCTTATCTGTCCGACCAGTTTTTGTATGGTTTCGGCCCTCGCCGGTTTTGGCAGCCCGCGTTGATCGAGACCTGAGGATGCAACACTAACAGGAGAGAGAGATGCCAAAACGTAAGAGAGTGGCCGCACTGGTCACTTTCCTGACAGGCTTGGGCCTGTCCGGAACAGCAATGGCCGCGGAGGGGGATGCCGCGGGGGAACTGGCAAGTTCATCAAACACCCTTTTCATTCTGCTCGGCGCAGTAATGATTCTTGCCATGCACGGCGGCTTCGCCTTTCTGGAGGTCGGATCCGTCCGCCGCAAGAACCAGGTGAATGCGCTTAATAAAATTATCTGTGAATGGAGTTTTTCCACGATCGTATATTTCCTGATCGGCTATCCGATCGCGCGCGGGGTATCGTTTCTGGTTCCTGTCACTGAAATGGCGGTCAACCACGGCTTCGAGTATGTGAAGTTTTTCCTGCTGCTCGGTTTTGCGGCCTGTATTCCCGCCATTATTTCCGGCGGAGTGGCCGAACGAGCCAAATTCTGGACCAACTCGCTGGCGGGCGGTATTTTTGTCGGACTCGTCTATCCGCTGATCGAAGGCATGACCTGGGGCAAATTCAACACGGCCCTCGGCGGCGCCGACGGATGGCTGGCCCAAACCTTCGGTTCTCCGTTCCACGATTTTGCCGGCTCAGTGGTTGTTCACGCCGTCGGCGGATGGCTGGCTCTTCCCGCCGTTATGCTGCTGGGCGCGCGCCTGAAGCGTTATGAAACCAACTCGATCAAAGTCAGCTCAATTCCTTTTCTCGCGCTGGGCAGCTGGATTCTGATCGTCGGCTGGTTCGGCTTTAATGTGATGAGCGCCGGTGCTCTGGAATCTGTTTCCGGTCTGGTTGCCATCAATTCACTGATGGCCATGGTCGGCGGAACGATTGCCGCGATGGCGATTTCAAAGAACGACGCCGGTTTCGTACACAACGGCGCGCTGGCCGGTCTCGTTGCGGTCTGCGCCGGCTCCGATATTTATCACCCTGTTTGCGCGGCGGTTGTCGGCGCATTTGCGGGCGCGATCTTTGTCTTCATGTTCGAGATCGAAACCGGAAAATGGCGGATCGATGATGTGCTCGGCGTCTGGCCGCTACACGGTATCTGCGGCGCATGGGGCGGTATTGCCGCCGGCATCTTCGGTCAGAAAGCCCTCGGCGGACTTGGCGGGGTGTCGCTTTTCTCGCAGCTGATTGTGACCGCTATTGTCATTGTGATCTGCCTTGCAGCCAGCTCACTGGTTTACGGCGTACTGAAACTGACCGTCGGCATCCGTCTTTCGCCCCACGAAGAACTGCGCGGTTCCGACCTCAGCGTGCACATGATTGAAGCCAACCCGGAAGAGGCCATGTAAGGACGAGTTTTAAGTTTCAGGTTTTAAGCTTTAAACCCCGGCGACTGCCGTGCCGCTTAAAACTTAACCGCTTAAAACTTAACACTGACAAAAAGGAACTTTTGTTATGAAAATGATTATTGCTGTAATTCAGCCCGAAAAACTTGAAAGCGTTAAAGAGGCTCTTTTCAACGCCGAGGTTCATAAGATGACGGTCAGCCGCGTACGCGGCTGCGGCCAGCAGATGGGCTTCACCGAGCACTACCGCGGACAGGTCCGCTCCGTCAACCTGCTCGAAAAGATCCGCATCGAAATTGCCGTCAACGACGAATTTGTACAGGACACCATTAAGGCGATTGTCAAAGGCGCCAAAAGCGGCAACATCGGTGACGGAAAAATCTTCGTTATGCCGCTGGAAGAGTGCATCCGTATTCGCACCGACGAAACCGGCTCGGACGCCATCGGATAAAATCAGCCGAATTGCGGAAACAAAAAAGGCGGCCGTTCGGTCGCCTTTTTTGCAATCGCTTCGAAACTCCGGTGTTGGGGGAGCAGCGGTGTAAATCAGGCCAGCCGCCCTTTGTAATCAGCATAACCGAATTCGCGGACAACCTCAATTTTATCGCCGCGTTTGACGCAGATATCGGGGTGTTGAATACCGTTAAAGAAGGTCGTTTTCACCATCGAATAATGCGCCATATCGCCGAACACCAAAACATCGCCCGGTTTGAGCGGTTCATCGAAAGAATAGTTCCCGATCACATCGCCGGCCAGACAGCTGAGGCCGGCGAGCTTGCAGGTGAAGGCTTTTTCGCCGGGGAGTCCGGCCCCTTCGATCTGCGGGCGGTAGGGCATTTCGAGTACGTCGGGCATGTGGCAGGTGCAGGAGACATCAAGGATGGCGATGGCGCCGTCGTTGTCGATAATGTCCAGCACCGAGGCCACGAGCACACCGGCGTTGAGCGCCACCGCTTCGCCGGGTTCGAGAATGACCTGCACACCGTACTTTGCTTTAAAGTCGTTGATCAGTTTGACGAGCAGGTCGATGTCGTAGTCGCCGCGCGTAACATGATGCCCGCCGCCGAAGTTGACCCATTGCATTTGCGGCAGGATATCGCCGAACTGCTCCTCGACGGCTTTGAGCGTGGTTTCGAGGTCGTCGGCATTCTGTTCGCAGAGCGTATGGAAGTGCAGCCCGGAAATGCCGGTCAGGTCCTGCCCGTCAAAATCCTTGCGGCGAATACCGAGGCGCGAGTGCGGTGCGCAGGGGTCGTAAATGGCATGGGCGGGATCCTGCGTGGAGCAAACGGGGTTGATGCGCAGGCCCAGTTTGACCTTTCCCGTTTCCAATGCCTGGAACGTTCTGAACTGGTGAAAGGAATTAAAATCGATTTCGTCGCAGAGCGTGAGCAGCTCGTCAAAGTCGGCCTTGGAATAGGCGGCGGCGAAGGCGTGGACTTCCTTGCCGAATTCTTCGCGGCCGAGGCGGGCTTCCCACGGCGAACTGGCGCAGACGCCGTCGAGGTATTCGCGGATCAGCGGAAACAGCGGCCAGCAGGCAAACCCTTTGAGGGCCAGCAGGATTTTGCAGTCCGTCCGTTCTTTTACGGAGGCCAGGATCTCGCAGTTTTTTCGAATGAGGTCTTCGTCAACGATGAAGGCCGGCGTTGAGCAGGAATTGGTCGTGTTCATATGCGCTATGGAATACCGACACGAATCGGCAAAAGAAAGCTTCTTTCGCGGTTTGATGCATGGTTTCTGTTTCGTTTCCTGATTCGGCAGGATATGCTCACCGCAATTACGAACAGGAGCGGCTCAATGCGCCATAAATTTGCAGCTTGGATCAGGATTTTATTTGCCGGTGTGCTCTATGCCGCGGCCCTTAAATATTTTGTACTGCCTTCGAAAGTGATTCTTACCGGAACGGAAGGGATTGCCACGGCATTCAGTTATTATTTTGACAGCTATTGGCTGTTCATCGGGCTGTATACGATTTTCCAGGCCGTCTTGCTGGTGTTTGCTTTTATCAAGGTGAGCCGGGGCTTTGCGCTCAGATCGATGGCGGTCGTGGTGACCGTCATCGGGTTTCTGGCCTTTCTGCCGGAGCTGCGTTTCGCCCAGCCCGAACCGCAGAATGAGCGGATTATTCTGGTGATCTTCGGCGGTCTGCTGGCCGGTGTGGCCAAGGCACTGGCCTTTCAGAACCGCGGATCCACCGGCGATGAGGATATCCTGGCGGCCTATTTTGCCATGAAATACCTGAAGCCGGTCGGCTCCATCGCGGTGTGGGCCGCCGTGGGTTCCACGTTTTTCGGACTGGCGCTGGACTATCTCAAGAACGGGCAGATCGAGACGGTCGTGAATACGCTGATGTATACCTGCATCTACATCTTTGCTTCGGCTGAAACGCTCAACAACCTCTACAAGAAATTCAAGATCCTGATGGTGGTGATGATTACCCGGCAGTATGAACGCGTCGGCACCGCCATTTCAGACACATTTGAGCATCGGACCTATTCCGTGCAGCCGGTTACGGGCGGGCATTCCGGGAATTCGCTCTGGATGGTGCGCTCGGTGATCACGCAGGAGGAACTGCCGCGCCTGCTCGATGCCGTTGAGCGGGCCGATCCGGATATCTTTTTCTACCATCACGACATCGAAGGTGTTTCGCGGCGGTACTACATTACGCCCATCGGCTAACCGCTGCCGGCCCTCAGGCCAGCGCGAACAGCTCGGCCAGCTTCATCCCGTCCAGCGCCGAACTGACGATGCCGCCGGCATAGCCGGCGCCTTCGCCGCAGGGATAGAGGCCTTTGATCTCCGACTCTCCGCCGGGGCCGCGCAGGATGCGCACCGGGCTGGAGCTCCGGGTTTCGGCGGCATAGAGCAGGGCTTCTTCCAGCGGGGTTCCGTTGAGCTCGCCCAGCATTCCGGGAATGGCGGAGTGCAGTGTGTGCGAAACAAATTCAGGCAGAAGTTCCTGCAAAACAGCGGGTATCGCCCGTTGGCAGGAACGTCCGGCGGGAAGATCGCTGCATTTTCCTTCGAGAAAATCGATCAGCCGCGCGGCGGGCAGGCCATAGTTTGAACCGCCGGCAATAAACGCTTTCCGCTCCAGCTCCTCCTGAAACGCAATACCGCCGAGAATATCGGTTGAAGGGTAATCGGAAATCTCCACCGGAACCAGAAAGGCGGCGTTACCGAACGGTTCGGCGCGCGCCGAAAGGCTCATCCCGTTGCTGGTCAGCATTCCTTCCGATGACGCGCACGAAATCACTTCGCCGCCGGGGCACATGCAGAAGCTATAGCAGCGGCGGGCGTTGTTCTCCTCGCGGCGGGTCAGCCGGAAACTGGCCGCGCCGAGATTGGGGTGGTTGGCCCACTTTCCATATTGGGCTTCATCGATCCGCTGCTGCGGTATTTCGAGACGGACACCGACGGCGAACGGTTTGGCTTCGAGCGGAACACCGTCTGCGTGCAGCTTACGGTAAACATCGCGCGCGCTATGGCCGGTCGCCAGAAAAACAGCGTCGGTCCGGATCTCTTTGCCCGACGCAACAACACCGCGCACAGCCCCGTTTTCAATAATCAGCCCTTCAAACCGGGAGTTGAAAGCGCAGGCCCCGCCGCGTTCCCAGATACGGTTGCGGATCGCCGGAATAATGTTCGTCAAATCGTCGGTTCCGATATGCGGCATCGCGTCGATCAGAATATCGGGGTGTGCCCCGCACGAAACCAGCGTCTCAAAAAAGCGGCGGATTCGTTCGCGGTCCTTCGACCGCGCCGTCAGTTTGCCGTCCGAAAAAAGACCCGCGCCGCCTTCGCCGTAAAGCACGTTGCTTTCAACATCGAGCGATCCGCTGTTCCAAAAAGAAGCGACCTGTTTTTCCCGATCCGGCGTTTCCGCGCCGCGCTCAATCAGCA
Organism: Kiritimatiellales bacterium; assembly: GCA_003252225.1. GTDB lineage: Bacteria > Verrucomicrobiota > Kiritimatiellia > Kiritimatiellales > Pontiellaceae > Pontiella. The sequence continues at coordinate 9,122 of QKFE01000317.1, forward strand.
GCGGCTTATGCCCCGCTTCGGCCAGCGTCAACGCCGCCATCAACCCCGCCGGGCCGGCACCGATTACAACGGGCGGAGCAGCCGAGGGGGAAAAAGGGGGCGCGGGGGAAAAGGGGGGAACCGGCGCCGGAGCCCGTTCAATCCGCCCCGGCTGCTGATGCGGCGGCTTCCCCCGGTGATCCACTTCAGCCGTCAGCACATATTTCGGCGGCTGATCTTTTTTGCGAGCATCGATCGACCGGCGCAGAATTTCCAGATTATCCAGCTGTTCCGGTTTGCAGCGCAGCTGGCGGCAGACCGCTTTAATAACGTCCGCCTCGCTGTAATTCAGCCGAACCGCAATCTGGGAAATCCGTAAACGCATGATTCAGGGCTTTAACCACAAAATGCACAAAGGTCTCAAAAGCCCGACAGGTTCTGTTTTGTGTTTTCTGTGTATTTTGTGGTTAATGTTTAATCGAGTTCGGCGACTTTGCCTTCGATGACCTTCCACGGCAGGCCGTATCGATTCAGGTCGTTCATGAACGGGTCGGGATCGAGCTGCTCGGTGTTGAATACACCTTCGCCGGCCCATTTCTTTTCGAGCATCATCTTTGCGCCGATCATGCAGGGGACGCCGGTGGTGTAGGAAATCGCCTGCGACTGCACCTCTTTGTAGCACTCCTGATGGTCGCAGATATTGTAGATGGTGAAGGTTTTTTCTTCGCCGTCTTTCAGCCCGGTGATCTGGCAGCCGATCCAGGTTTTGCCTTTGGTGCGCGGACCGAGCGAGGCCGGGTCGGGCAGCAGGGCGCGCAGGAACTGGAGCGGAATAATTTTGGTGCCGTTAAATTCAACCTCATCAATACGGGTCATGCCGACGTTGCCGAGCACTTCGAGGTGCTTGAGGTAATTGTCGCCGAAGCTCATCCAGAAACGGGCGCGTTTGAGGTGCGGGATGTGGGTGGCGAGTGATTCGAGCTCTTCGTGGTACATCAGGTAAATGTTCGGCGTGCCGATGTTTTCCGGAACGGTGAAGTTGTATTTCACGGAAAGCGGATCGGTTTCAATCCATTTTCCGGCTTCCCAGTAGCGGCCTTTCGCGGTGACTTCGCGGATGTTGATTTCCGGGTTGAAATTGGTGGCGAAGGGATAGCCGTGGTCGCCCGCATTTACGTCGATGATGTCAATGTAGTGAATTTCGTCGAGGTAGTGTTTTTGAATATAGGTGGTGAAAACGGAGGTGACGCCGGGATCGAAACCGGAGCCGAGCACGGCCATAATGCCCGCTTCTTTAAACCGATCCTGATAGGCCCACTGCCACTTGTATTCAAACTTCGCGTTGTCCGGCGGCTCATAGTTGGCGGTGTCGATATAATTCACCCCGGTTTTCAGACAGGCATCCATAATGTGCAGATCCTGATAGGGCAGGGCGACGTTGATCACCAGATCGGGGCCGAATGATTTAATCAGTTCAACCAGTTCGGGCACATTGTCGGCATCCACCTGTGCGGTTTGAATGGGGCGTGAAAGCTGCGCGGCAATCGCATCGCACTTGGATTTTGTACGGCTCGCCAGCATGATTTCTGAAAAAACTTCCGGTAATGACGCACATTTATGCACCACGACGCCGCTGACGCCGCCCGCACCGATAATTAAAACCTTCGACATATTTTCTCCCTTGTTTTCGGGGTGATTGGGTATGGAAAAATTGAGCGGCGTTTTTACCGTCGATCGGTCGTTGGAACAACAAAAATTACGCGGGGAGTGCGGCGGAAAATGCGCGCTCAATTCGGGCGATCAATTCGTCCGCAGGTTCGAGTCCGGCGGAAATACGGATCAGCCAGCGCGAGGCTCCGGCGGATTCGGCCCATTCGAGTTCATTATAATGGGCGATCAACGTGAACGGGCAGCAAAGGCTGAAACTGGTTCCGAGATTGGGGCCTTTTGTGATTTCGAGAGCGTCGTAAAAAGCGGGGGTAATCTGCGCCGCGTTTTTCAGGACGAACGAAAAGAGGCCGCCGTAACCGCCGCCGGGTAATTTAAACCGGTCATAATTTTTCCGGTCGGTAACAGCGGGATAAAATACGGTTTCAACGGCCGGATGGTTTTGCAGGTATTCGCAAACCGCCAGCGCGGTGGCGTTGATTTTTTCAACCCGTTGCCGGAAATCGCGCGAATTGATTTCCAGCTGGATGAGATCGGCCGGGAAAAATGCGGCGGGTTCGTGAAACCCGTCCAGCTGCGTTTTAAACGCGGCGGCAAAAGGCGCTTCCGGATTAATGATTAAGGCCCCGCCCATCACATCGCATCCGCCGGAGAAAAACTTGGTTAAACTGATAACGGTGAGGTCGGAAACCGGCAGGGTGTTTTGATTGATACAGGCGCCGAGCGTTTCATCGATGATGATCGGGAAGCGGTATTTGTCCGCCAGTTCGCGCAGTTTGGAAAGATCGACACTGGTTAAAAGCGGGTTGGACGGAAACTCGCAAAACAGGCCGCTGATTTCGGTTTGGGCCAATTCGGATTCGAGCGCCTTCAAATCACCGGTATTTCCGCGCGGGTAAAACAGGGCGGATTTTTGCCCCAGCTTGTTTTGCAGTTTCAGGGTATCGCCGTAAGGAAACGCAAATTGAACGGACGGGCGGTTCGGCGCGATTTCCTGTGCCGCCAAAAACACAGCGTTAATGGCGGCCATTCCGGACGGAAAAAGGTAGATGTTTTCGGGGTCGGTTTCGGTGAATTCGGCGATACGGCTGATGATTTCCAGTTGAGCGGTTTTTGCATCCGGCGGCGGATTTCCAGTTAAAAGGTTTTCGGCGCAGCGGGATGAAATTCCTTCGCCGGTGTGCTGCCAATAGTCCTTTGCATCGGGCAGGAGTTTTTCCGGGAAGCTGATCAGGGCGCAGTTGCTGTGATGAATGGCCCGCAGTGAAATACCGGTGTTTCCGTGTTTTCCGGCTAAATAGGCTTTGCACCGTTCGGCGGCGTTCCGGGTGGTATAAATCTGTACCGCTTCGTCGGAATCCGCCCTTAATTTTTTAAAAGCCTGTTCGACGAGGGGGTGATAAAAAAAGCGGGGGTAACCCAGTTGGAGCCTTTTCATCGTTTCCGGGTCTTTTTCTTCGTAGCCGACAACGTCCTGCCAGCGGGGCAGGCACATTGAAATTGCGTGTGTTGTATCGGGAACGGATTTGCCCAGATCTTCGGCGCGGCAGAGCGGATGTTTGCGTAAAGTTTCCTGCGGCATCTAACTATCCTTGATTAACCACAAGATGCGCAAAAATCACAGAAGCAGTAATAGCATGGGTTTTGAGGGTCTTGTGCATTTTGTGGTTTTGAATAACTAAAGGTTGCTGAGGGAGGACTGGATGTCGGCGATTAAATCATCGGCATGTTCGATTCCGACGGAAAAGCGGACGAGTCCGTCCGTGATACCGACCGCTTCGCGCGCGGTTTTCGGGATCGATGCGTGAGTCATCGACGCCGGGTGGCAGATGAGCGACTCAATTCCGCCGAGGCTTTCGGCCAGTGAAAACAGGGCGAGATTTGAAATCAGCCGAACCGTTTTTTCAAAAGGCAGGTCAAAAACAGCGGTGACAATTCCGCTGCCGCCGCGCATCTGTTTTTTCGCCAGTTCGTGCTGCGGGTGCGACGGAAGGAAGGGGTAATTGACCGATGTTGTGCAAGCGAGGTTTTCGAGGTATTCGGCGACTTTGAGGGCGTTTTTGGCGTGCTGCTCCATGCGCACGGCTAAGGTTTTAAGGCCGCGCGAAATCAGCCAGCAATCAAACGGCGATGGGTTCAAACCGACCGCCTTCTGCGCGAAAATCATCTTTTCGTGCCAGTCATCGGAATTGGTGCAGACGACTCCGCCGAGGCAGTCGGAATGACCGTTAATATATTTGGTTGTGCTCGAAAGGCTCAGATCCGCCCCGAGCGCAATCGGGTTTTGGAAATAGGGCGATGCAAACGTATTGTCCACCAAAAGCTCGGTTCCCGCGTCGTGGGCGGCTTTTGCGACGGCTTCAATATCGATGATTTTCAAAAGCGGGTTAGTCGGCGATTCGATCCAAACCAACGCCGGTTTCTGCCGGGCGATTTCAGCATAGTTTGCCGGATCGGACAGATCGACATAGCTGATCGTGACGCCGAATTTTTTGAACACCTTGTCGTAAATGCGGTACGTGCAGCCGTAAATGTTTTCCTCCGCCAGAACGAGGTCGCCGGATTTAAGGGTGGAAATAACCGCCGTAACGGCGGCCATTCCGCTGCCGAAAACGGTGGCATATTTAGCCCGCTCCAAATGGGCCAGTGTTGCGCCGAGCCGGTCGAACGCCGGGTTGCCCGAACGGGTGTAATCGTATCCGCGGGTCTGTCCGGGTTCGAGCTGGGCGAAGGTGGAGGTTAAATAAACCGGCGGAATAACGGCGCCGGTCTCTTTGTCCGGCTCCTGTCCGATGTGAATGGCGGCGGTTTCAAATTTCATTCTATGCTCTTTAAATTTTTGACCGAAAAGGCGCTAAGCACCCGAAGCTGGTTTTGCTTTGTAACTTAGCGGTAAATACATCCTGTTCTCTGATCACCTTATCGGTGAATTTGTGCAGAAGGTAGCGCGTTGCGGCGTTTTGGTCAAACCGGCTAGCGTTCGAAATAGGTGTAGCCGCGCATGCCGCTTTCAAAGGCGTCCATAATTTCGCGGCGGTCTTTGGCGCAAATGGCTCCGGTGCGAACTGCTTCTTCGGCGAGTCGGCGAATGCGGCGAATCAGATTTTTCGGGTCATATTCGACATAGCTCAGCACATCGGAGACAGAGTCGCCTTCGAGTTCGCGGGCAAAACTAAGCTGGCCGTCGCCGTCGACTTCCACGGTAATGACGTTGGTGTCGCCGAGCAGGTTGTGCAGATCGCCGAGGGTTTCCTGATAGGCGCCGACAAGGAAGACGCCAAGATAATATTCCTGATTCGTCAGATTGTGCAGCGGCAGCGTGTCGCGGGTGGTGTATTGGCCGACAAAGCGGTCGATTTTCCCGTCGCAGTCGCAGGTGATATCGGCCAGCACCACTTCGCGGGTCGGCTGTTCATCCAGGCGGTGAACCGGCATAACCGGGAAAAGCTGATCGATGGCCCAGACATCCGGCAGCGATTGGAAGAGGCTGAAATTGCCGTAATAAATATCGGCCAGCATCGCCGGAAGTTTCCGGAGTTCGTTGGGGATGTATTCCATCTCTTCGGTCAGTTTTGCGACGCGGGTGAGCACATGCCAGAAGATTTCGCCGGCGAGCGCGCGTTCGCGCAGGCTCATGGTGCCGCGTTTAAAACGCTGGTGAATTTCATCGCGGTAATAGACGGCGTCGTGGAAACATTCCTGTGCGTTGCGCAGGCTGACAACCTTCACGACCGCCATCAGATTATGCAGCAGTTCGTGCGCATCGTCCGGCAGTTCATTGGGCAGTTCGGCGATTTCAAAACGGCTTTCATCGAGAATATTGAAGAGCAGAACGGAATAGTACGCGACGGTGGCTCGGCCGGATTCGGTGACAATATTCGGGTGTTTGATTTCGGCTTCATCGAGGGTACTGGCCAGGTTTTCGACAATGGCCATGCAGTATTCGTCCAGATTGTAATTGCGGCTGGCATCGGAGTTTCCCTGCGATCCGTCATAATCGACGGCCAATCCGCCGCCGAGGTCGATGATGCCCATCGGCGCGCCTTCATTCACGAGGCCGGTGTAAACGCGGGCGGCTTCCACCACGGCTTCGCGAATATCGCGGATGTCGGGAATCTGCGAGCCGACGTGGTAGTGCAGCAACTGAAGGCAGTCGAGCATCTGCTCTTCTTTGAGGCGGTCGACGAGGTCGCACACCTGCGAGGGATTCAGCCCGAAAACGCTGCGTTCGCCGCCCGAATGGTTCCAGTGGCCCGAGGCCTGAGTGGAAAGTTTGAGGCGCACACCGATCATCGGCTTAACACCGAGTACTTTTGAGCGCTGGATAATCAGTTCAAGTTCGGACGGGGTTTCAACCACAAAAATACACTGAAGCCCCATTTTCCGGGCGTAGAGGCCGAGGTCGACAAACTCTTCGTCTTTATAGCCGTTGCAGACGAGATAGGCCTGCGGATCCTGCATATAGGAAAGCGCGGCGATGAGCTCGGGTTTGCTGCCGGCTTCCAGCCCGTGGTGATAAGCGGCACCGAATTCGGTGATTTCCTCAAGCACCTGCTGCTGCTGGTTCACTTTAATGGGGTAAACGCCGCGATAAAGGCCGTTATATTGAAATTCAGCGATCGCCCGGCCAAATCCTTCGTGCAGCAGTTTAATACGCGAGTCCAGAATCTGCGGGAAACGCAGAAGAACCGGCATATCCATGCCGCGGTCCAGCAACCCGTCCACAATTTTGCGCAGACTGGCTTCGGTCCCGTTGCCGTGCGGGTGAACCATCACTTCGCCGGCATCCGAAATGCTGAAATAATCTGCACCCCATTTCCCGATCCCGTACATTTCCGCCGACTGCTCGACCGACCACTCTGTAGTTTCCGTATTCAAGGGGCTCGATATAGAGATATAAGCACCGTTTTAAAAGCCTATTTTCCGGAAATCCCGGCGATTTCTCGCTCATCGCTGTTTGCGACGGGCTTCACAACGGGCAGAGCTCATCGCAATTGAATGTTCTTAGGCATTGCCTTTTCGGGTTATTTCAGGAACATTCTGCCGCGATTCTTTGGAGTTTTTTCAGTGAAATATGTGGTTTTAGTTGGCGACGGGATGGGTGACTATCCGGTTGAGTCGCTGGGCGGAAAGACGCCTCTGCAGGCGGCGAACTGTCCGATGATCCGGAAATTTGCGGCCGCGGGAGAAACGCGTCTGGTGCAGACAGTTCCGGACGGAATGCCGCCCGGAAGCGACGTGGCCAACATGGCTTTATTGGGTTATAACGCGGCGGAAAACTATACCGGCCGCGCCCCCATTGAAGCCGCCGGAGCGGAAATCCCGATGTCGCCGGACGATGTGGCGTTTCGCTGCAATCTGGTGACGGTGTCGGATGACGGAATGATGGACGATTATTCCGCCGGGCATATTACCACGGAAGAGGGGCGGGCGCTGGTCGCCTCCCTACAGGAAAAACTCGGACGCGACGGGCTGACGTTTTATCCCGGCGTCCAATACCGTCATATTCTGGTTTGGAATGACGGTCCGGCGGAGTGCCACTGTGAGCCTCCGCACGAATTCACCGACAGACCGGTGGCAGACAATTTGCCGACCGGGGATCGGGAGGATGAAATCCGCAAGTTAGTGGAATTGTCAAAGGAAGTCTTTGCGGATCATCCGGTAAACCGAAAGCGTATTGCGGAAGGGAAAAAACCCGCAACGCAGATCTGGCTGTGGGGGCAGGGAAAAGCCATGCAGCTGGAAACATACAAGGCCCTTTACGGTTTGGGAGGCGGGGTGATTTCCGCCGTAGACCTGCTGAAAGGGATTGCAAAACTGGCCGGTTTGGAAGCGCCCGATGTTGAGGGTGCGACCGGCTTCCTGGATACCAATTACCAGGGGAAAGTGGATGCGGCGCTTGAAATACTCGAACTGGAGGATTTTGTTTTCGTTCATATCGAAGCGCCGGATGAATGCGGGCATATGGGTGACGCACAGAAAAAGACCTTCGCCATTGAGGAGTTCGATG
>QKFE01000208.1 GCA_003252225.1 Kiritimatiellales bacterium
TGGCGGCGTGATGGTGTTCATCGTTAACGGCCGGGTTGAAGAGATACCGTCCGGTTTTCAAACCAAGGTGGATGCCGCCCGTTCAAATTCAGAAAAAAACCGGGCTGAATATGAAGAGAAAGTTAAACAGGGGCTGGTTTTGTATGACGGCCGATGGATGAAGGCGGAAGAAAGGGATCGTTTGCAGCAGCAGTCGGCTGCGCAGTCGGCGGCCCGAACCGCGGCCCGGGCCTCTTCGTATCAGCAGAGTCGGCAGAATTCGGCGGCGGAAATCACGAAGGGGCATGAACTTTATAAGGAAAACGGCGAAAAGGTTAACCACGATTACCTGCTGGACAGCCGAAGCATCACCGTCATTATTTTTTATTCCGAATATTACAGCAGCTGGGCGAGCCGCTGCCGTGCGCTGACGGCCCAGCTTCGCGGGAAATATCAGAACGACCGGGAAATTGTTATTCGCCGGATGGATGTTGAATATTATGCGGATTCGGCGAAGGCCAAGGCGTATGCCGTCACCGGGGTGCCGGAAGTCCGGGTGTTTGATAACGACGGAAAGATGGTCGGGCGGCCGACGTCCGATTTCAGCACCGTCGTCCAATATGTTGATTTCGCGAAAAATACGCGCTGAGTGTTTCGGAACCGGTTGATTTTGCGGGGGGAAATCTCTCCCCGTATTTTTTTGCCAACGGCGGCGGGGGAAGGCATATTGCCCGGAATTTTTGAGAAATTGCCCCGGCAATTTCGGTTAATCGGGATCGGTTATCCGTTATTGGGAAGCCTGATAACTATTAACCAATAACTAATAACTGCTCCGAGCGGAGCGACGGAGAATATCATGGAACAGTTGAAGAAAAACGAAGCTTTTGGCGGGCCGGAGGGGCCGGTTGTTTTGGTGGTGATGGACGGCGTCGGAATCGGGAAAAACCCGGAGAGCGATTATGTGAAAATCGCCAATACGCCGAATCTGGACTGGCTGCGCGAGAACGCGATTTACACCGAAGTGAAAGCGCACGGAACAGCGGTCGGTCTGCCGGATGATTCGGATATGGGCAACTCGGAAGTGGGCCATAATGCGATCGGCTGCGGGCGTGTATTTGCGCAGGGCGCGGCGCTGGTCGGCGATGCGATCAGATCCGGATCCATGTTTGAGGATACGGTTTGGAAAGAGCTGGTTGCCAATGTGAACGAAAAGGATTCTTCGCTCCATTTTATCGGTCTGTTTTCCGACGGCAACGTGCACTCCAATCTGAACCACCTCGAAGCGATGCTGAAACGGGCGAAGGCTGAAGGCGTTAAAAAGGCGCGCGTTCATGCGCTGATTGACGGCCGCGATGTTCCGCCGACTTCGGCGCTGGAATATGTTGACCGGTTCGAGGCGTTTCTTTCCGAAATCAATGCCGACGGAACGGTGGATTACTGCGTGGCTTCCGGCGGCGGACGCATGAATATTACGATGGATCGTTACAACGCCGACTGGAGCATGGTTGAACGCGGCTGGAACGCCCACGTGAAAGCGGAGGGCCGTACCTTTAAAACAATGCGCGAAGCGGTTGAAACCTTCCGCACGGAAAAGCCCGGTATTCTCGATCAGGATCTGCCGGCCTTTGTGATTGAGCGCGACGGCGCGCCGGTCGGGCCGATTGTCGATGGCGACAGCGTGATCTTCTTCAACTTCCGCGGCGACCGTTCGCTGGAAATCACCAAAGCATTCGAAGCGGACGAATTGACCGAATTTAACCGCGGCCCGAAACCGGATGTGAAATATGCCGGAATGATGCAGTATGACGGCGATCTCGGCGTGCCGGAAAAATTCCTCGTTGCACCGCCGGCCATCGACCGTACAATGAGCCAGTTCCTCTCGAACGCGGGCGTCAAACAGTTCGCGATTTCCGAAACGCAGAAATACGGCCACGTCACCTATTTCTTCAACGGCAACAACTCCGGTAAATTTGAAACCGAAACGTGGAAAGAGATCCCGTCCGATGTCTGCCCGTTCGAAAATGCGCCGCGTATGAAAGCCGACGAAATTACCGAAGCCGTGGTTGCCGCGATTAAAAGCGGGGAATACAAGTTTATCCGCCTCAACTACCCGAACGGCGATATGGTCGGACACACCGGGGTTTGCAGCGCGGTGAAAATCGCCGTTGAAGCGGTCGATGAAGGCGTCGGCAAAATCATGGAAGCACTCAAAGAAGTGAACGGAATTATGGTCTGTTCGGCCGATCACGGTAATTCCGACGATATGTGCGAACTCAACAAAGCGGGTGAATTGAAGCGGGATGAAAACGGTAAATGTCTGCCGAAAACCGCCCATTCACTGAACCCGGTTCCGGCAATTGTATTCGACCCGTCCGGTGTTGCGAAAGCGCGCAAAGCGGATGTGGCCGATCCGGGAATCGCCAACCTCGCCGCTACCTGCATTACCCTGCTCGGTTTTGTTCCGCCCGCCGATTACACCCCGAGCCTCGTTGACGTGGGCTAACGGTCTTTTGAGCAAAAGGTCGCGAAGGCCGCAAAGAAGCAGAGCACGATTGCTTTGCGCTCTCTGCGGCCTTCTGTTTATTATGTGGCCGATTATATGAAGCAGTTTTTGAAAAGCATAATAGCCGCTGTGCTGGTTTTGCCGGTGTTTGCACAGGATACGGCGCCGAAGTCCGGATCGCGGCTGGATGAATATCTGGATGCCGACGAGCCGGTTTCGGGAATCCGTATACCCTATTACGATGATGACGGGAACCTGCAGGCGCAGCTCTATGTCGGCCACGCAAAGATGCTCGAAAACCGGACGGTGGAAGTCACCAATCTGCGGATTGATGTCTATCAGGACGGGCGGGTTTATGTGACGATTTTTGCGCCGAAGTGTTTTGCGCAGGGCATTGAAAAGGAAGGCGGAAAAAATATTCTGGCGGCTTATTCGGAAGGCGACGTGCTGCTGGAAATGGCGGAGATGACGATTTCCGGGCGCGGGTTCAAATTTACCTCGGAACAGAACCGGTTTGAAATCCTGCACGATGCCAAGGTGCTGGTGAAAGAGGGGGCGGAAAAGATGAAAGGGCTCGGGTTATGATTCGGGCGGTTTCAGCCTTATTTTGTTGTTCCGGTAGGGCGCTTTCGATGAAAGCGCCGCGGACGGTTCGCCGAACCGTCCCTACCCAAACTGTCGTCGGCAATTTTATTTGTAGTTATTCTTTTGTGCTTCTCTGCGGAAGCCTCTTTTTGGCGGGCTGTTCAAAGCAGGAAAAGCAGGTCGATCTCGATGCGGAATGGGAGGATATTCAGGCACTGACCGACGACGCGGTGATGACGGTGCCGGAAAAGAAGCCGGAAGCGGATATGCCGGAAATAGCGGTGGAAAAGCCGGCGGTTCCTCTCACTGACTTTGATTTTTTTCTCGACCGGTTGACGGATATGAAACTGGTTCGGCGGAAAACGGGCCAAACGCTGCTGACGGGCGAACATCTGGTTTTTGATTACGACAGCCGTTTCGTTCGGATGACGAATCATGTGGTGGTGACGGATGATCGCGGCGGATTGACGGCGGATAAACTGACGGGCCGTTTTACGGTCTCCAACGAGCTCCATTTTGTGGAGGCGGAAGGCGCGGTGAAACTCCGGAATGAAGACCGAATCGCCGCGGCGGATGCCGCCGTATATAATCACAGGGACGGAGTCGTCTTGCTGGATGGAAATGCGTCGGCTTCGGATTCGACCAATTCAATCTCCGGTGATCGGCTGCAACTTTGGCTTTCGGAAGAAAATGAAGTCGAAGCGGCGGAAGCATCGGGCGGGGTAAAAATCCGTAACGGCGAACGAACGGCTTTCGGCGAATCGGTGAAATATGACGGCATAAAAGGTTTTGCGAAGCTCGAAGGCGGGGCGTCGGTGACGGACGGAACCCATTCGATTTCGGGCGATATTTTGCAGGTCTGGCTGACGCCGGAAAACGAACTGAAAAAAGCCGAAGCAATCGGGGCGGTGAAAATAGAAAGCGGCGAACGCCGGGCCGAGGGCGGAACGGCGCTGTATGACGCGGAACAGGAGTTTGTGCAATTGCAGGGACAGGCGCTTGTTTCGGACGGAACGAATACCATTTCGGGCGAGCGGATTCAGGCCTGGATTACGGCGGGTTCGCGAAAGGTGATCTGCGAGCCGAATGTGGTGCTGCAGATTTCGGAGAGTCGGGGGCTTGCTTTAGATGGCGTGTCTGCGAAATCGGGGGGAAATACCGAAATCCGCGGAAACCGGCTTGTTTTTGAGGAAAATAAGCGGCTGGCCGAGCTGGATGGAAACGTGCGGGTACGCGATCCGCGGGCTGCCATGAACTGCGGAACGGTGCGCGTTTATTTAAAAGATAGTCAGGAAATAGATTGGATTGAAGCCCTCAACGAGGTAATAATCCATGCAGATGACACAAAGGCGCTGGCCGATAGGGCGACCTACCAAGCGGATGAGGGAAAATTCACGCTGGAGGGCGATCCGAAGGTCAAACAGGAACAACATATAATGACCGCAGACCGGATTATAATCTGGCAGGAAACACACCGAATATTGTGTGAACCCAATGCGCGCGCCCTCCTTTTCCTCGATGATGAAACCAAAGCGAAATTCCTGAAAGATTTGAACAATTAATGGCCACTGAAGACACTTATCTGATCCGAACCGAAAAGCTGGAAAAAGCATACAAAGGCCGCAAAGTGGTTCGTGAGGTTGAAATTAACGTGAAAGCCGGCGAAATCGTCGGGCTGCTCGGTCCGAACGGGGCGGGTAAAACCACCAGTTTCTATATGATCGTCGGGCTGATTAAACCCACCGGCGGCAAGGTCTATTTCAACGGAAAAGACGTTACGAATGTGCCGATGTATAAACGGGCGCGCATGGGCATGGGCTACCTTTCGCAGGAACCCTCCATTTTCCGAAAGCTGACAGTGGCCGAAAATGTACAGGCCATTCTCGAAACCCTGCCGCTCTCTCACAAAGAGCGCAAAGATCGGCTGGAACAGTTGCTCGACGATCTGAAAATCAGTCATCTGGCCAAGCAGAAAGCCTTTACGCTGAGCGGCGGCGAACGGCGCCGTTTGGAAATTGCCCGCTCATTGGTGACCGAACCTGAAATTATCCTGCTCGACGAACCGTTCGCCGGAGTTGATCCACTGGCGGTGAACGATGTGCAGGAAATTGTAAAAACCCTCAAAGGCCGCGGGCTGGGGGTTTTGATTACCGACCACAGCGTGCGCGATACGCTGGAAGTGGTGGATCGCGCCTATCTGCTCTGCGAAGGGCAGGTGCTGCGCGAAGGAAACAGTGATTTTCTAGTAAATGACGAGGTGAGCCGTGAACTCTATCTGGGGCCGCGGTTCAGTATGTAACACAACGAAAGGAGCAGCCATGCAAATAAGTATAACCGGACGGCATGTCAACATAACCGACAACGTTAAAGCTCATGTGAACGATAAACTTGAGCGCTGTCTGAGTGTGTTCCCTCGAATAGAAAGTGTTCATGTGATTCTGGATGAGGAGAAACATAACAAGGTGTCGGAAATTATCATTCAGGCCTCGAATCACATCCGTGTTTCTGCTACAGAAAAGTCTGAAAACCTGTATGATGCCATCGACCGTTCGATTGAGCACGTTGAGCGGCAGTTGCGCAAACATCGGGATAAAGTGCAGGATCATCATAAATAAGAGGGAATACGGGAATAGGAATGAAGCTTTCCGGCAAGAGAACGCCGAATCTTCATTCCGGTTCCGGGAAAACGGAAAAGAAACCGGGAGCGTGCTGTGATAACTGTTAAAACGCTGTGGGAAGAGGGGGCGGAAAAGCTCCAGTTGAGTGTGATTGCGGGGGAGAAATATCTGGATAAGAAACTCCCGGAAACCACCATGAACCGCCCCGGACTGGCGCTGACCGGATTTTTCCAGTATTTCGCGAATCAGCGCCTGCAGATTTTCGGTCTGGCTGAATTTACCTATTTAAAAAGCCTTTCATCGCAGGAAAAAAAGCAGCGGATCGAGGAGCTTTTCGAACAGCAGATTCCGGGAATTGTAATTACCCGCAACCGGAAAGCACCGCAGGAAATTCTCGATTTTGCCGAGCAGTTTAAAGTGCCGGTGCTCCGCACGCCGATGGTCACCATGAATTTCGTGAATGAGTGCACCGTGCTGCTGGAGAAACTGACGGCGCCGCACGAACGGATTCAGGGAACAACCATGGAAATCATGGGTATCGGTGTTCTGCTGCGCGGCGATCCGGGAATCGGAAAAAGCGAAACGGCACTTGCCCTGATTGAGCGCGGATACTGTCTGGTTTCCGACGATGTGACTGAAGTGCGAATCACCAGCCGGGGAACCATCGTCTGCTGGGCCAACGAAGTTACGCGCTATCATATGGAAATCCGCGGTTTAGGCATTATTCACGTTCCAAGCCTTTTCGGGGTTGCGGCCATCCGCCGCCAGACTGAACTCGATCTGGTGGTTGATCTGAAAAAACCGACCGGTGATGAAGACCGTACCGGCGTACTGCCCGAAACAATCCCGATTTTGGGAATTGAAGTGCCGTATATAACTCTGCCGGTTCGTTCCGGCCGTGATATGGCGAACATTGTGGAAGTGGCGGCGCTGAACCAGAAACTCAAAGAACTGGGCCACGACGCGGCTAAAGAACTCGACGACAAAATTATCAGTAGGCTGACGAGAGGACGGGTTAAGCATGGCTGATGAAACCATCGTCAAAAAGTTCAAGGTATTGAACGAATACGGTATTCATGCCCGGCCGGCGGCTCTTCTGGTGAAAGCGGCTTCGAAGTATGATTGCGATATTCTTATTGAAAAAGATGGCAATAGTGTCTCTTGCAAGAGCATTATGGGCTTGATGACGATTGAAGGCTATCCCGGCAGTACGATGCTGGTCACCGCATCGGGCAGCGATGCGCAGGACGCCATGAACGAGATTGAAGAACTGTTCGTTAATAAGTTTTACGAGGATTAAAACCGGTGGTTGCAGCTCACGGAAAAAACGAAATCTCTCTCAAAGGAATAGGGGTTTCTCCCGGTATAGCTGTCTGCAACGCCCAGCTGCTCGCTAGAAAATCCGAAACGGCGATCAAGCGAACCATCAGCGCCGATGAAATCCCCTCCGAAATCGCCCGGTTTGAAGAGGCGCTGATGACCACCCACGAGCAGATTCGCCATATCCAGAAACAGGTGGCGGAAGTGCTCGGCGACGAACATGCCAGTATTTTCGACGCGCACATCCTTGTGGTTGACGACCGCTCTTTTATCGAAGAAGTCATCCGCACCATCAAGCGGGATCTGCTCAATGTCGAACCCGTGCTGCTGGCTGTATCCAACCGCTACGCGGACATGCTTGCGAAGGTGGAAGATTCCTATCTTTCTGAACGCGCCGCCGATATCCGCGATGTTACAAAACGGATTCTCGGCAACCTTGCCGGTGAAACTGTCGACCAGATGAAGCACATAGATGAAGAGTGCATCGTTGTGGCGCACGATCTGGCTCCTTCCGACACCGCCAGCATGAACCGCGAGCGGGTCAAAGGGTTCATCACGGATCTCGGCAGCTCCACCTCGCACACTGCCATTATGGCAAAGGCCCTTGAAGTTCCGTCCGTTGTCGGACTGCATAATGTGACGGCAGTCGCCAACAAAGGCGACCTCATTTTAGTCGACGGAACCCGGGGATATGTTTTCATCAACCCGACCGAAGAGCGGCTGGAAGAATACCGCAAACGCGCCGAAGAACATGAGCAGATCCGGCTGGCTCTCGATGCGCTGCGCGATAAACTGCCGGAAACCAAAGACGGTTATCTGGTTCCGATCACCGCAAACATTGAACTGCTCCAAGAGCTCGATGCCGTCGGTGCGCGCGGCGCGAAAGGGATCGGTCTTTTCCGTACAGAATTTTTATTCCTCGGGCGCGAAAACGGACTGCCAGATGAAGACGAACAGGCTGCTTCCTATATTGAAGCGGCCGAAAGCCAATATCCCTCGCCGGTAGTGATCCGTACGCTGGATTTGGGGGCTGATAAACTGCCCTCCGGTTTTGAAATGCCCAACGAACTGAACCCGTTTTTAGGGGATCGTGCGATTCGGCTGTGCCTGTCGCGCCCCGACCTTTTCAAAACCCAGCTGCGCGCAATCCTGCGGGCCAGCAAATACGACAACGTTCGGATGATGTACCCGATGGTTTCGTGTGTGCAGGAAGTGATGCAGGCAAACACCCTTTTGCGTGAATGTATGATGGAGCTGGCGAAAGAAGGTGTGGAATTTAATAAAAATATTCAGGTCGGCACCATGATCGAAGTGCCGTCGGCCGCGCTGATTGCCGATATTATCGCGCCGCACGTCAGCTTCTTCAGCCTCGGAACCAACGATCTGATCCAATACACAATGGCGGTTGACCGGGGTAATGAAAACGTCGCCCATCTTTACAAACCGACGCATATGGCCATTATCCGGCTGATTGATTATGTTGTAAAAGTAAGCCACCGATTCGGACTTTGGACCTGTGTCTGCGGCCAGATGGCCGCTGATCCGGTACTGGTTCCGCTGCTCATCGGAATGGGGGTTGATGAACTCAGCGTCAGCCCGTCGCAGGCCCCGATGATCAAAGACGTAATCCGCAAACTGTATTACTCTTCATCCATCGAACTCGCGCAGCGGGCATTGGTTTCATCCTCTGCCGAAGCGGTGCTCGAACTCTGCCACGAAATGATCACCGATATTGCCCCCGAAGTAATCGAGCTCTCGGAATGATTACGGCTGCCGGCCTTCAAGCCATTGGGCCGCGTGGAGCCAGCCGGTTTTAAAAAGCGCGTTTGCTGCATGATAAATTTCGGCGGTTTCAGCGGAGAGCAGATGCCGGAAATCTTGAAAAGTCGGCGCGCCGATGACAACCATCCAGATTCCGATCAGCAGGACGTTCATGAAGTAGATGACGGTATATGAAAAAATACGACCGTGTTCCTGCACGTCGGGCTGACGCTGTGCAAGCATATTCAGGGTGAAGGTGAGATGGAATGCCCAGGTGAAACCGACGCCGCCGAGCCACCATATCCGCTGCGATTCAACATCAAAATAGAAGCTGCAGATGGAATAGGCGCCGATCAGGATAAAGATGTAGATCGGGAAAAAGTAGGGTGCGAGCGTGATGATGAAATTGGTTTTGGAGAGTTCGACATAACCGCTGTCTTTTCCCACTTTCATTTTGCCGATGCGCCCGCCCATCATCAGCGCCCAGAAAGCGTGGGTCAGTTCGTGTCCGAAGACATAGGTGCGGGTCGGGCGCGGAAGCAGGAAGAAAATGACGGCCCAGCTGATAAAGCCGATCGGCAGGGCCCACGCTTCGAGGCCGCTGTTGTTGATGCTGCTTTCGACCGATGTTTGGAAGAGGGCATAAACTGAAACCGATGCCGCCCAGCACAGCGGCAGCAGGGCGACTCCGATCAGCATTTTGCAGAACTTCCACATGCCTGTTTATCCGCGGCTGAAAACTATAGCCCGGATCGGAGCTGTTTTTCAATTTGGGCTGCGTAGCGTTTGGCGTCCATCGGCAGGTGTTTGGCCAGCTTGGCTTTTTTCATGATTTCGGCGGCTTCCGGAATCCGGCCTTCCTGCTGATAGAGCTGGGCGAGGCTGAAATAGGCCTGCGGCGCGGCGCGTCCGGTTGCGATGATTTCGTTCAGCAGCCCAGGAAATTCGCTCTGTTTTCCGGATTGGTAAAGGAAGGTCATCAGGCTTTCGGCATAGGTCCAGTTTTCCGGAACCAGCAGCACGGCTTTTTTGAGCCAGTCAAATCCTTCTGTCTTCTTGTCGCGGCAGAGCAGTATTCCGAGGTTGTAGGCGGCCTGTGCCATTTCAGGTTCGGATTTGAGCGCGGTGCGGAGATGCTGTTCAGCTTTATCCAGCTGTCCGAACTCGGCATCGAGCAGGGCGGTGTTAAAATTAACCATTGCATTTTCGGGTTCAAGTTTGAGCGCCTTTCCGAGCAGTTCGTAGGCATTGGTGCTGTTACCGGAACGGGCGTAAACCATGGAGGCGTTAATCATCGGCTGAATCACGTCATCGCGCAGCTGCATCGATTTTTCATACGCGGCCAGCGATTTATCCGGTTGGCCGATCCGGTCGAAATAGATGCCCTGATTATAGTGGGTGCTCCAGCGATCGGGCCAGATGACCAGCGAGTTCCAGTATTCGGCGTGCGCTTTTTCGTAGGCTTCCCGTTCTTCTTTTGAATAAGCGGAAAGGTCGCGCGCAAGCAGGGAGCCGGCGGCGCGGATGCGTACGGTGCGGAATCGGTCGGTTGCGGCTTTGAGCAGCAGTCCAGTGGTTTCGGGCGAAAGGTCATATTGCAGTGATGCGGCCGCCGTTGCGCGAACCCACTCGTGTTTGTGCTCGAGCTGTTTCCGGATTACCGGCCATTTTTCGGGGTGCGGGCAATTGGTGAGCAGGCGCAGAATGGCGACACTGTTTGCCGGATCGCATTTCGGGTTTTCGAGGTAGGCTAGAATTTCGGGAAGTTTATCCCAGTTGCCTGCGCGGCAGGCGGCAATAATGCGGCCCTGTTCGAGGATCTCTTTGCCGGAATCTGCGCCGAACCATTCCTTCACATGCTTATCGGCCCATTCGGCGTCTTCTTTTTTGTGACCTTTGTAGTCGCCCATGATCGCTTCTTTGTTGTTGTGGCAGAGATTGCAGGCGTTGGGTGATCCGAACTCCAGCGTAGCGGCGGGCGAGGGCGGGCGGAAGGTGTGGTCGGAGCGCGACATGAACGCCTGCGCGGTGGTCGGCATATGGCAGTCGATGCAGGTGACACCGGCTTCTTCGGTGTGGTGCGAATGGGCGAGAATATGATCAACCCGTTTTTCATGGCAGGGCAGGCAGGATCTGTTCGGGTTGTCTTTGAAGCGGAATCGTCCGCTGGACGTGTGGCAGTGAATGCACTCGAGATTGTGGGTGTTTAAATTGCACTGATTGGCCATCCAGCCGGTCTGGGTATAGTTTTCGCCGAGGTCGCGTCCATCCGGCCAGAAATCGCGGTCTTCGTAGGAGGTTAAATCGTAGTGGTCGAAAAAGAGTTCGCCGGGTGTGAAATCGCGCGTAAGCACATTGCCTTTGGCGTGGCAGGGGCCGCAGGTGGCATCGCGCTGTGCCATATCGAGGTCGTCGTGGAAACGGAGCAGTTTAAGGTTGTCGGATTTCAGTTCTTCTCCGCGGGCTGCGGCGGCTTCGGCTTCGCGGACGTGCGCTTCGGCGGGGCCGTGGCAGGTTTCGCAGTTGATGCCTTCCTCTTTCCATGTGGTGGTGTAGGAATCATCTTCGGGGTTATAGTTTTTATCCAGCTGGCTGACGTGGCAGTCGTGGCAGGAGGTATTGAAGGTGAGCATCCGGTCGGTCCAGTGCAGGGCGGCATCCTGCGGGCCGCTGTCCTGAAAATCGCGCACCATGCTTCCGGTGCTGTCATACCATTTGCGTTGGTGGACATAGTAGGCGAGGGGAGCGACCTGCAGCTTCCCTTTATCCAACGGGATCAGAAAATAGCGCACGTTTCGGCCGCCGAATGAATGGCGCAGACGCCACTCTTTTTTTGTTCCGTCGGCCAGTGTTCCTTTTAAAACACCGCCCTGTTCATCGAATTCAACCATAAAGGTTTCGCCGCCGATCGTAAGCGGCTCTTTCATCGGTTCGAGGGTTTGGGCCAGCCGGGCGCTGAACGCTTCCATCGCTTTGCCGTGATGCGACGTGCTCCACAGTTCGTAAAAGCGTTCGTGGCAGGAGAGGCATTCGGAGGAACCCATGTATTCACCCTGCGCAGTGAAGTCGAGCGCGAAAACTGTTGAGGCGGAAAAGAGGGCCAGATAAATCGGGATGTATTTTTTCATAGCGGCTATTTAAGGGTTTGGGCGGCGGCATGTACAGCCCATTAAACGGCGGAAACCGGGTGATATGCCACACGGTTTTGTACTGGTTTTAAGGGCTTTTTATGTCTATCTTTACAATCTGAATGAGTGCTTTGAAAACGACGATTCTATTTGATTTTGACGGGACGCTGGCCGAAACCATGATGCTGATTCATGATGTTTTCAACCGCCTTTCCGGAACGTACGGCTACCGGCATCTGCCCGAAGAGGATATTGAGGCCTGCCGCCATTTGAGCGTGCGCGAATTTATCGACCACATCGGAATTCCGCTTTGGAAGGTGCCGATCATTGCGATTCATGCGCGGCGGCTGATGCACCACGAAATGGATCAGGTTCATCCGCCGACGGGGTTGCCGGAGGTGCTGACCCGTATGCATGAAAGCGGGCGGTATGTGATGGATATCCTGACTTCGAATCGGCGGAAAAATGTGCTGCGTTTTCTGGATCGGCATAAAATCGGGTGGTTCGATGAAGTGGAGGCAACGCACGCCATTCTGAGCAAAAAACGGCGGGTGAAAAAATATATCCGGAAAAACGGGCTTGATGCGACGAACCTCTATTATGTCGGCGATACAACGGTTGATGTTGAAAGCGCGCGCCATGCCGGCGCAAAAACCATCGCGGTGACGTGGGGGCTGAACACGTCCGAGGCGCTGGGCAGGGCGAAGCCTGATTTTCTGGTGGATGACCCGCGGCAGTTGCTGGATATTTTCCCGGCTGTTTAAGAGCGGGGCTGGAGGGATATGGACAGCGAAGAAAAAAAAGGGCTGGAGCAGTCGTATAAAACCCGCAATGAGTCGCTGCGCGATTTTTATGATACGGCGAAACATGTTGTTGACGATGCGGAACAGGAGTCGCTGACGCCTATTCTGAATTCGCTGAAACAATCCAAAACGCAACGGTATCGCGAAATCGATCAGATCGGCGAAGGCGGCGAAAAAAAGATTACTTTGGCGCATGATGAAACGCTTGACCGTAAAGTCGCCGTTGCCCGCGCCATCCATGCAAAGAATGCGCAGGAGCAGGAGCAGTTTCTGCGCGAAGCCCGTTTAACAGCGAAGCTTTCGCACCCGACCATTATGCCCGTTTATAATATGGGGCTGGATGAAAACGGGGAGCCGTTTTTTTCGATGGAAGTTGTTCCCGGCGACAGTCTGAAAACGATTGTCCGCCGCCTGCGCGACGGCGATCCGAAATATAAACGGGATTATCCGCGCGAAACCCTGCTCGATATTTTCTGCAAGGTCTGCGACGCCATCGCGTATGCGCATTCCCGTAATGTGCTGCATCTGGATATCAAGCCCGATAATATCCGCGTCGGCGAATTCGGTGAGGTGCTGGTCTGCGACTGGGGGCTGGCCAAAGTGGTAAACGGTTCCCCCGCCACGTCGGTGAAGAATCCCGGTGAATTTGACAGCGATGTGCTGAATGATATGACCCTGACCGGAACCATGAAGGGGACGCCCGGTTATATGGCCCCCGAGCAGACGCAGGCCTATGGCGAAAAAACGACGAAGACCGATATTTACGCGCTGGGTGCGCTGCTTTACACCTTCCTGACGTTCGAGCTTCACGTGCAGGGAAGCAATGCCAGTGAAATCGTGCGTAACACGCGATCGGGGAAGGTGATTCCCCCGCGGCGCAGAAAGCCGGAATGGCGAATACCGGAAAGCCTTTCAGCCGTAACCATGAAGGCGCTGGCGCTTGATCCCGCCCAGCGTTATGAAAGCGTGCTGATGCTGCGCAGGGAGATTACCCTGTTTCTGTCCGGACGTCCGACCGAGGCAGAACGCGCCAATCTGGTTAAAAAGGTTTCACTCCTTTTGCAGCGGCACAGCAGTATTGCGCTGCTGCTGATTGCCTATCTGGTGCTGACCAGCGCACTGGGCATCAATTATCTGCTCAAACTGCGGAATGAACGAGATGTCGCCCAACAGGCCCGTTCCGAAGCACAGGAAAATTTCAATCTGTTTCTGCGCGAGCAGCGGGTTGCAAAGGCCCGCGGCGAAAACTTGAGTGAAGCGGTTCTTTATACCGTGAAAAGCAGCGATTTTATTAATGCGCCTTCGATGATTAATGTTCTGAACGCCGGGTTGCAGGAGGAGATTGATGATGAAATGCGCCGCGATCTGCTCACTCAGAAAGGGACGCTTCATTTTATTCTTCAGGAGTTTGATTCGGCTCTCGACTGTTTTGAGCAGATCGGTAAATCGGAGCGTATTGATGCCATGGCGGTAATCAGCCGGAAATACAGCCGACTGAAGAATGAGGACAACCAGCGGTTGTCGGATCACCAGCTCGCAGATCTGTTTAAGGAAGAGACGGATATTAATCCGCTGATTTTGAACTACCTCTATTACCACCACATGCGGCGGCGGCCGGCTTCCGGTTCGCCGCAGGAATATCTGCCGCTGGCCAGTTCCTTTTTGGATCGGCTGAACCGTATCAACAATCCGGGCATTCGACCGTTTATTCTCGAACCGTATGAAGGCGGGTTTCAGCTGGATCTGACTTACCGCAATTACCACACGCTGCTGGCCGAAGTTTCCGGCGCATTCAGACTGAATGTATTGGAACCGCTCCAGCTCAAGTCGTTAAACCTTTCCTATACGCGGATTTCTGATCTGGACAATCTTGACGGACTGAAACTGGATAAGCTGACGCTTGTGAAAACTCCGGTGCAGAACAAACGGCTCCTTCCGGAAAAAGCGGAAGCGCTGGGGCTTAAAATGATTGCGCTGGATGCGGAAGAATATGACAACCTCATCATTGAGAGGCTTAAGCGGAGCATGGTGGTGATCGATAAAAAACGGTAGGTGTTATTCCAGCTCTTCGCGAAGGTAGCGTATTTCCTGAATCAAACGGTCTTTCACCCTGTTTTTAAGCCGGTAAACGGAGTTTTCCTTTAAGCCGAGTTCGGCGGAAATGGCCTCCACATCTTTTCCTTCCAGTGTCAAACGGAAGGCTTCCACGGCTTTACCGGAGAACAGGGGCTCAATATTTTCCAGCGCCAGATTGGTGAGGTGGATTTCCCATTCGCGTTCAGCGATGTCATCGATTTCGGGAAGCCGGATGGCCTTGAGATAGGTTATCGTTTCATCCTGCGTTGCTTTTTCGTGCCGGTTGATTTCGCGGGTTCGTTTGCGAATAAAGTCAGTTACGGCATTTTTTGTAACGGTGCTGAGCCAGCTGCGGAAGCGGTTGATTTTGTCGTATTCCATTTTCGGCATGCTGTTCCAAAGGTTGATCAGCACCTGCTGGAGGATATCTTCCGTGTCGTGTTCGGAAACATTCATGCTGCGGATAATGGCGTAAATATAGCGCCGGTATACGCGCACAAACTCCTCCCAGGAGGAATCATCCTGCTGGTTCTGCACCCGCTGAATCAGCGTCGCCCGTGTGTTATATTGGTCTTCCATACCCTCTTCCCAATTAGGTATCCGTTGGACTCCTCAGAGGTTAGGCGGGGAAGCCCTGAATTCAAAGAAAAAAACAATGCGGGTATGCAAATAATATGCGCGCATTTTGTGCCGAATCTCCGTTTCGGCGGTGTTGACAACGGTGCCGAATAAGCCTACAAGGTAAGCAGTTTCAGGGTGAAACCTATTCTTTCCCCCCATGATCCCAACCTAACGTTTCCTGCACTGCATGTTGGATATTCCATCTCAATCAATAGTTCTTGGTATAACCGGCGGTATTGCATGCGGGAAATCGGAAACGGGCCGGATTCTGGAAAAACTGGGTTTCGCGGTGTGCGATGCAGACCGTGTTGCACATAATCTGATGAAAAAGGGCGCCGAAGCATATCGGCAGGTTGCGGAGTATTTCGGATCCGGCATTTTGCAGGAGAACGGAGAAATTTCGCGGCCGATTTTGGGCAGAATTGTTTTTGATGATCCCGAGAAACGCAAAGCGCTGAATAATATGGTTCATCCGGTTGTCCGGAACGAACTTGAACAATGGATCCGAGGCAAAAAACAGGCCGGTAAAAACGGTGCGGTATTGATCCCGCTGCTGTTTGAAGCCGGAATGCAGGATTTGGGTTTTGATGCCGTACTATGTGTGACATCCGCCGAACAGAACGTACTGCGGCGGATGAAACAGCGAGGTTTGAGCATCGAAGAAATTAACAAAAGAATCTCCTCTCAACTGCCGTTGGCGGAAAAAGAAAAAAGGGCCGATATCGTAATTCCAAACAACGGAAGTCTGGACGCATTGGCTGAAGCAATAACGAAGGCAGTGGGAAAACTTACTGCTGAAAGGTGAAAGAATGAGCGACGAAAACGAAGTTAAGGGTGAAGTGCCGGGCATTGCGGATATCTCTGCGGTGAAAAAGGCCTCCAAAAAGAAAGCCTCCAAAAAGAAAGCCGTGAAAAGAGCTGTGCCCGAGGCGGGAACACCCGAGCTGAATCTGGGCGAGCCGGCAGCAGCCACGCCTGCTCCGCAGGCCGAATCCCGTGTATACGTCGCAAAAAATCCGCCCTCCGATCAGGCTGGTGGCGAGAATGCTTCTTCTGCCGGAAATCATGGGAATGATGGAAATCAGAGGGAAAACCAGAATCATCAACAGCACCAGCAATACCAGCAGCACAATAAAAAACACGGCAAAAAAAACCGGAACAAAAAGAACCGGGATCAGGATCAGCAATTGCCGCCGAACACCGAAAACCTGCCGCCGCTTTCTCTGCACGAAATGCAG
>QKFE01000248.1 GCA_003252225.1 Kiritimatiellales bacterium
CGAGAGGATAAAAAAATAACCGTATTAATTGGCGCCGCGTAATTGGACATTTATCCGATGAAGCCAACAAAAGGGGGAGAGGGGGGCGCGGGGGGAGAACCGAAAGTTGAAATTCGAAATCCAAATTCCAAAAAATCCCCCTCCCCGCGCCCCACCCCCTCAGCTTTGCGCCGTTTAGAGCAGTCGCCGAATGAAATGCCGGAAGGCTGTAGCGGCGTTTCTTAGAAACGCTTGCGGCTCTGAGAGCCGCCACTACATTTTTTGATTCATTGAACTACGACCTCTCATTTACGAAATGTTCTAGTTTTGGAGGACGTTGATGACCAAGTTGTCGATTTTGTTTCCCCAGGTCAGCTGGGTGCTGTTCGGATCGTAGGGGGCGCTCCAGATGATTTCGTCGATTTCGAGCGCAATGTTTCCGGTGGTTGAATTGGTGTAGGTTTTGAATCCGACATTTTCAACCGGATCGATCGCCCATTTTTCCGTTCCGCCGAGCATGCCGCGAATCAGCGGTGTGCCTTGCGGGGCTGAATCGGTGCTGGCTGCAATATCGATGGATGTGACGATGAACTGCTGCTCAATGCCGCCGATCTCGACCCGGAATGTACCGTCGACCGAATCCTGCGAATAGGCGGCTTTGAAGGCATTTCCATTTTCGTGCGCGGCGGCACGTCCGCCGTGAATCAGCGATACTCCGTTGTCGGTTTCAATATAGCCGTATCCGTCCGACCACCATTGGCCGGTGAATTCAGCCCAGTCGAAAACGGCGGTCAACGGCATTGCGGGGGCAACGGTTTCAATCAGTTTATAAAAGCCCTGCGCGGCAAACATCGTGGTGGTCACGGAACCCGCCCCGGCGGAATCGGTCGGTAAATCGGTCTGATTTGTTGACCAGGTCGCGTCCAGTAAATTGGTTTTTGAACAGAGTGCGAAATAGCTGTTTACCGGGCCGTTGGTGAAACCAAGCGTTAAATCGGAACCATTGATCATGTGATATTGAACCGGAATACTATTCGGCCCTGCGCCGCGTACATCTGTACTGAATTCAAACGCGCGCAGACTCAGGCTGCTGATGTGCCCGCCGGTGTCGGGATACGTGACGGATACCGTGTTGTTCGACCGAACAAGATGGTAGGGAACCGGAATATTCAGCTGCCCCAGAAAAGCGTCCCGCCCGTCGCCTTCGTGCCCCATAAAATCGGTCGGCACGGTTAACTGCACCCCGTTAAATAAAATCACCGGCTGTTTTGAAAGCGCCTTATTGCGGCCCATTCCAAGCCGCAGAACGGCTTCGCCGTAAACGCCTGTTTCGACCCCGTTAATATGCAGCACGTTTGCCTGCCCGGCGACGATCGGGAGATAATTGGCGGAGGCATAATACTTCACTTCATCCGACGTTTCATTGACATCAATCGCGGTTGACAGAGTGTATTCCAAAACAGCTGCGCCCTCTGCCTGTAGCTGCACCTGCGAAAGCCCACCCGAATGCAGGGTTTCATCCAGTGTTGTATTCGACCCGTTCCAATAGAGGTTTTTTTCACGCACACTTTGAACGGTATTTAAGCTGTGCCCAAACAGGTTTAAATCAACACCGGTTGCGGACGTATTCAGGTTATTCAGAATCACATAAACCGTATTGCTGTTAACGTAGGCATCCACCTGAACATCGGGGTCATCCGTAACAATATCGACGCGGGTGCCTTTCACATTTTTCCACAGGTCATAAAAATGGATGTAGTCGGTATAAACCCAATCGCCGGAATATTCCGCCGGCTCATTCGCTTTCCGGAACAGGCGCCAGCTGTGGGGATAACCGTAGTAGGTATAATTCCACTCCTCTTTCAGCATAATGAAGGGGATGGTTTTATGAACCAGATGCGGCCGGTCGGCAAAGCTCATTAACATAGAATTGATTGATTTGATGGCCACCCAGTCGCGTTCCGCCGTCCACAGGAGCGGTCGCCATGAATAGGCCTCCAGATTACGGTCGCGGCCGCCGAATTCCGACACAACAAATGGAAGCGGCTCCCCGGAAATCATATGGCTGTACTGCTCGATCATATCGAACGTAGCCTCAAGATTACTGCCTTTTTTAATATGCGGCCCGTCTGACGCAAGGCTGTCGTAGATGTCGTAAATATGAATGCTGAAGAAATCGAGGTTGGTGGCGCACTGATCCAGAAACGGCTTAAAGCGTTCCGTCCATTCCTGAAAATCATCGGTTGCTAAATCAGGGTGCGACGGGCAGAAACCGCCGATCTTCACATTCGGGTTCAGACTGCGGATCTGATTGGCCGCAGTGTTGTGATAATTAAACAGCTTTTCCCACGTCGCGGTTCCGTGCAGCGGATCGCCGCTGTCATCAAACAGGGGGTAATCCGGTTCGTTCAAAATCTCCACATACGCCGGGAGGGTGCGTCCCACATAACCGTTCGCAGCCGTGCCGTAAAAGTTATTCAGAAAATTCCCCATGTGATTCCCGGAAGCGGAACCGAACGGCTCGGCCGGAGTGTCATTGGTTGAAAAATTCCAACCGCCGCGCATCGTGGCGGATTCCGGCCAGAAGGGGGAAAACTGGGCGCATAGAATATCGGAAGCCGCGCGCGATTCATAAGCGTGCCGCCACGTCTGACTGTTGTAGCTGCTCCGTGCGTTCGATCCCTGCGTTACGGTGGAATAGGTGCTGCCGGAAACACGGGCCCAACCGGGTTTGGATGGATTTTCATCAATCTGGTTTTTGGTGTACCAGCCGATATAGCCGGTATCGCGCCCGAAATAAACATCCCGCCCGTTGATAAAATCATTCATCACCGTTGCATCCATATCGCCGGTGGTGTGCGATGCGTGAACGGTGGAAAACTTT
Organism: Kiritimatiellales bacterium; assembly: GCA_003252225.1. Taxonomy (GTDB): domain Bacteria; phylum Verrucomicrobiota; class Kiritimatiellia; order Kiritimatiellales; family Pontiellaceae; genus Pontiella. The sequence goes on from QKFE01000248.1 coordinate 2,864, forward strand.
TCCCGGTCAAAGGTGGAAATCCCGCCCACCGAATGCTTCACATTCACGTTTACATCAACGCCGACTGCGCCCGCATTCAGCGAAGCAGCTGACACAATTAATCCCATAAGGGCTGATATTCGTTTTGCTGAAATCATACATATCCTTTTCTGTATCGCCGGGCGGCCGCCCAAACCGATCCAACTCAAAATTATCAGATAAATTATCACAGCCCCCGAATTCCGGGTACTTGGACAAATGTCCTACTACAGCCTGTATATCGGTCATTTGTTCAAGTTCACAAATCGCGGGATATGCGGCATGAATGTACGCAACAACAGAAAGTATATCATGCGCACGATAATTATCCTTCATCTCGCTCTTATTTGTACCAACCTGCAGGCACAGGATTGGGAGGGAATTCCTATACCCGCAGATCCCGGAACCAACTGTGTTTGGCAGCTCCAGCCGCAATCGGATGATTTCACCTATTCCCACCCGGCAGAAAACAGCCGCCTATTTGATAAATGGGTCGATTACTATCACGATGAATGGAGCGGCCCGGGGCTGACGGTTTGGAGCCGCGAACAGATTTTTGTCACCAACGGCCTGCTTCAAATTCCGGCCAGTCGCCTGCTTTACGAAGGGGAAAAGAAAATCAGCACCGGATGCATCTCGTCCAAAACCGAGGTTCAATATCCGGTCTATGTGGAAGCCCGCGCCAAACTCAGCAACTCCGTTCTGGCAAACGGCGTGTGGATGCTGAGCCGCGACTGCACGCAGGAAATCGATATTCTCGAAGCATACGGAGCAGACTTTTCAGCCGGAAGCGGTACCAACCAAACCTGGTTTTCGCACCGGCTGCACCTCAGTCACCATGTTTTTATCCGCGACCCGTTTCAGGATTACCAGCCGAAAGATGAGGGCTCATGGTATTGCGGCGAAACACCCTGGCGAAATGAATTCCACCGTATCGGGGTGCATTGGAAAGACCCGTGGAACCTTGATTATTATGTGGACGGAAAGCGGGTTCGATCCGTTTCCGGAAAAGAAATAATCGACCCCGAAAACTTCACCGACGGATCGGGACTGAACAAACCGATGGTGATCATCATCGACGTCGAAGATCAGGACTGGCGTTCCGACCATAACGTGACCCCGACGGATGAGGAACTTAAAGACGCCGATGCACACACGTATAAAGTGGACTGGATTCGGATTTATAAACCGGTGCGCACGGAAACAGCGGTCAGTCTGGCGAACTGACAAGCAATCAAAAAGTCATCTGTAGCAAGATCGTTACAAATTATACCCGTAACGACCTATCCGGATTTTTAATTCCGCCTATGATGTTCCGACCATTTAAAAATCAAGGAGCAGAAAATGACAGGTAAACAGATTTTATTAGATGCCATTGCAGGCAAGGAAACAGAGCGCCCCGCGTGGCTTCCGTTTGTCGGATGCCACGGCGGATTCCTGATCGGCAAAACCGCGACGGAATATTTAAAATCGGCGGAACTTCTGGTTGAAGGATTAAAGAAAGCAAAATCACTCTATAAACCGGATGGCCTTCCGATCATGTTCGACCTGCAGATTGAGGCCGAAATTCTCGGCTGCAACCTGCACTGGGCGGACGAAGTTCCGCCGGCCGTAACCAGCCATCCGC
>QKFE01000326.1 GCA_003252225.1 Kiritimatiellales bacterium
TGAAGCCGCCCTCTACGGAAAAACAGAAACCGTCAAAAAAGCCGTTGAACAGGGTTTCGATGTCAACAGCCCCGACCCCGACAAACGCACCGCCCTCATGTTTGCCGCCTTTAACGGGCAGGTTGAAATTGTCAAACTGCTGCTCGCCGCCGGGGCCGACGTCAACGCGCAGGACAGCATCGGCACCACCCCGCTCATGTGGGCCGCCAGCAGCCCCAGCACCGAAACCGTTCAGCTCCTGCTCGACGCCGGTGCCAAAGTGAATACCACCGACAGCAACGAACACTTCACCGCCCTCATGTGGGCCGCCTCCGAAAACCAACTCGAAAACGTCAAACTCCTGCTCAAAAACGGCGCCGATAAAACCCTCAAAGATATCGACGGCGACACCGCCGAATCCTTCGCCGCCAAAAAAGGCCTCACCCACATCGTCGAAGCCCTCAACCCCGCCGCCATTCCGAGTAAATCAAAAGAAGAAAAGAAAACCGAATGACCACGAAATACACCAAATACACTAAAAATTGTTCCGAACAGTTTCGTGTGTTTAGTGTATTTCGTGGTTAACCAATCATGCCCTATTCCAAAACATTCCTGCGCGAAGCCATCCGGCTCTCCAAAGAAAAAATGGAAGCCGGCGAAGGCGGGCCGTTCGGCGCGGTGATTGTTCATAACGGCGAGATCGTCGGGCGCGGATGGAACCGGGTTACCTCCGCAAATGATCCTACCGCCCACGCCGAAATCACCGCTATCCGCGATGCCTGCCAAAACCTGAATACCTTCAGTTTAAAAGGGTGCGAAATATACGCCAGCTGCGAACCCTGCCCGATGTGCCTCTCCGCCATTTACTGGGCCCGGCTCGACGCCCTCTATTTCGCCGGCTCCCATTCCGATGCCGCCGACGCCGGGTTCGACGATTCCCTGCTTTACAAAGAGGTAAAACTCGGTTGGGAAAACCGCCGCCTAAACGCCGAACAACACCTCCAAAACGAAGCCCAATCCGTCTTCACCCTCTGGAAAAACAAACCCGACCGGATCGACTACTAATTGAAGGGACGCCTTCCATTCAAACGTCCAGCTCGAATCGATAGCCGATTTCACGAACGGTCTGCACGTGATCGGGATTGCCGAGTTTGTTTCGCAGCGAATTGATGCAGCAGCCAGCTAAAAGCGTGTCCACCAGCATCCGTGTCGACGCCAGCGGTGTTTTCAGTTCGTGCGTAACCGTTGCCACAAAATCATTTTTCATTTTGGTCAGCCGCTGCCATAAGCATTTTCTTTTTCATTTCAAACCTCCTCCGGGTTAATCGTTGACCCGCAATGTCACATGAACATGTTACCGTCATGTTACGCATGATGCACAGTTCAGAAACCAGGCCACAAAAAAACCGGCAACCCAAAGGCACCGGTTTTGTGTCTGCTGATCGATGATTTTGTACCGCAAAAACCATCTCCATTCCATTGCGATGGCACTACATAGCGTTTCTCTTTTTCAGGCTCTACGTAGTGCGCTCGTAGCAACGCGGAGAGCGTATTTCAATCTCTACGTAGTGCGCTCGAAGCGAAGCGGAGAGCGTATTTCCGGTCTATTGCGCAGAAACAACTGAACTGCACTTCGTCAGGATGATCGTGTCCTGATCGGGGCCTTTCACAAACTCTTTGGGAAACGGCGTGAAATCGCTGCCCATAAACATCCGCATCTTCAGCTGATCATCCGGCAGAAACTCGATGATCGCTTTGATGTGATATTCCGACGGCGTTCCATCCGCCACCGTGATATCGAGCCGTGTCGGAATCCGGCCCGGCATAACGAAATGATACTTCACCATTCCGGCCGCCTTTTCCCGCATCGACTCCCCCTTCTGAATGACATCCGCCTGACTATCCTCCATAAACAAAAAGGAGATCGATCCTTTCGAATTCTGTTCACAGCTCCAGCAGCCCATAATCTGTTCCGCCAGCAGCTCTTTCGGATCGCGATATGTCGGGTCGGCATCGGTGATAAAACCGTCGCGGTCGCGGTCGTATCCGGCAAACTTTTCGAGCATCTCTGTTTTGCTGATCCGCTTCCCTTTTTGTTTCAGGTATTCAATACCGACTTCGACATACTCTGTTTCGGATACTTTTCCATCCCGATCCGTATCCATCCGGTCAAACCATGATTGTTCAAGTATCTTGATTTCCGGTTTGTCCGTTTCGGCACATACAGCACCCGCAGCAAAAAGCGCCGCGAGTAAAAGGAATCCTTTTTTCATAAACCCTCCCAAGTTTTAATGTTTGAAAATACCGGCCCATTACCGGTTCAACGCCGCCATTCAACTGCACATTCAGATGCGCGCCCATTACAACAAAATCCCCATTTTGCAACCGGGGGCTCACTTCACTTGCGTTGAACAGTTGCATCCCGAAGTTACGGTTTTATTACCGCCGTACTTCGGTTGCGTAACGTCGCGCCGGGTTAAATCAAATCCCGGTAGGGAGAGGAAAGAAAAAACAAACAAGAATTTAACTTGTGAGCATTATGTCGCCTAACTCAGAAAACTATTGAGTATGTTTGGAGGGCGAGGCTCTGTCCGAGCCGCGCATTGGCAGGAATGGCTCCGACGAAGCGTCGCCCTCCACTTTTTATCCATCAGCGGCAACACAACGGAAAATCAGCGGCAGAAGAAATAATGCTCATCGCCGCGCTGCTCCGCTTTCAGCATACCCGCAGCCACCATATTTGAAAGTGCGCGGAGCATATGCTCTTCCGGATAGTTAAACTCTTCAGCCAGTTGTTTGCACGTTGCCGGGTGCCGACTGATTAAATTGAGCAGTGCTTCGTCGCTCACTTCCAGCGTTTGAAACCCCTGCTTTTTATAAGACGCGGTCACCTCCGCTTTTGGCCCAAAAATTTTGGCCAGTTCTGCCAGCCGATCCTGCGGCGGAGCTTTTGCACTTTGATCGGTCGGCGGCCGCACAACCGTATTAATATCAATCCGGTCCGGATTCATCAGCGCAACCATTTCGGCGATTTCCTTCGCGTGGGCAACCTGCGAATTAAGGCCGTCGACAATGAACACCTCCACCGAAAGTTCGCCTTCAAATTCCTGCCGGAATTTCATCTCCCCTTCGATGAGCTGATCAAAAGTAATTCCGCGCGCCGGGCGGTGTATTTTCTGGAAGCTCACTTCATCCCACGCGCTCAGCGTCACTTTCACTTTATCCGCCAATGCCGCGCTTGCGCGCACTTCCGGCAGATAGAGCAGGGTTCCGTTGGTCAGCAGCACCGAAGGGATATCCGTGTTGTCCCGCGCCCATTTAAACACATTTCCGAAATGCAGGTGCAGCGTCGGTTCGCCCGATCCGGCCAGCGTTATATGATCCGCCTCGCCCCCCGCACCGAACCAGCGATCCAGTTCATCGAGCACTTCCGCAATCGGAACAAAGTCGCCGCGTTCAGCCACCGCGTGGGTTGTCGCGCCCAGCTGACAATAGGAACAATCCATCGTGCAGGTTTTCGGCGGAAGCAGATCAACGCCCAAAGATCGCCCCAACCGGCGCGACGGCACCGGCCCGAAAACATATTTATACGCACCGCTCATTTTTCACCTTCTATTCCCGTAACGTAGGGCAAGCGTCCCGCTTGCTCATGACAAGCGGGACGCTTGTCCCACATTACTCTGCATTCGGTTGTTCCAGCTCCAGTTGAGCTTTATCGACTAACTTGGAAGGGAGTTCCTGTTTAACGGATACACCTAGTTCCTTAAATTCTGCAGCCTGCTTGATGAGGTTTCCCTTACCTTGGTAAAAAAGTTTCACCGCTTCATCATATTTGCTTTTTGATGTGTCGATGAAACTTCCCACTTCTAGCAACTTAGTAAGAAATGTATTTAACTTTTGGTGGAATAATGCCGCCCGGTTGGCCAGTTCCGCCGTGTGTTTACTCTGATCTTCAAAACGCCAAAGCTGCCGAACAATATTCAGACTGGTCAATAAAGTGGTAGGGGTCGCAACCAGCACATTGCGCTCGATGGCGCGCTGGAAAAGGGTTTCGTTGAATTTCAGCGCTTCGACATACGCCGATTCGATCGGGATAAACATGATGACCACTTCGGGCGAATTGAGACCGGGCAGTTTAAAATAGTCGCGGTCGGCCAGTTCGTTGATCCGGTCTTCGACCGCTTTTGCATGCGCACTAAGTGCGAGATCGCGCGCGTCATCCGTTTCGGCGTTCACATATTCCGTGTAAGCGATCAGCGATGTTTTAGCGTCGATCACCAAATGCTGCCCCTGCGGCAGATAAACAATGGCGTCGGGCCGCTGGCGGCCCTCTTCCGTATTAAAACTGACTTCGCGTTTGTAATCGGTTCCCAACCGGAGCCCGGAACGGTCGAGTATATTTTCGAGCATCAGCTCGCCCCAATTGCCCTGCATTTTTTTCTGCCCCTGCAACGCCGTGGTCAGCTTGGCGGCCTGATCGGTAATTTCCCGGTTCAGCTCCTGCAGTTTCTGAAGTTCGCCCCGCAGCCGGCCGCGCTGTTCGGTTTCGCTTTCGTGGATCGATTCCACTTTGGCGCGAAAGCCTTTCATTTCACGTTCGATCGGTGAAAGCAGATTAGTGATACTCTCCGCGTTCAGCGCTTTGAACTGCTTGCCTTTTTCTTCGAGGATTTTATTGGCGAGGTTTTCAAACTCCTTTTTCAGCGACTCTTTGCTTTCGTTGAGCAGGGCGATTTTTTCATCTGCGTGTTTCCGGTTGGCATCGAGTTCAGCCTGCAATTTTGCGCAGGCGATTTCCAATTCCCCCTTTTCCGCCGCCAGCGCCTCGATTTTACCCCGGCAGACCGCTTCGTTTGCCTGCGCCTTCTTCTGCGCTTTCAGCCCGGCCAGCGCCCACGCCGCAATTGCGGCAATCACCGGCAGCACCACCATTAAAATCAGATCCATGAAAACTCCCTGTCTAAGGCGGAGAATTTAGCCACAAACGGCACAAAGGGACACGCAGAAAATTATGTTGCAGCATCGCGGGCTCAACGTAGCGCGAATGGTCACCCGCTGAAACTTCCCGATATTAAATGGAGGGCGACGGTTTGTCGGAGCCATTTCCCGCAATGCCGCGGCTCGGACAAAGCCTCGCCCTCCACCTTCCGTGAATTTTTATCCTGCGGCGCGGGCGGCGCCGGGGCTGTACCAATCGACTTTCCGGGTGACCAGCATCACCAGCGTCAGCAGGCCGAATACCAGCGCCGATCCGGCAACCAGCGCGTGATCCTCCGACTGAAGCAGGGCGAATAAAACACCGTAAAGCAGCGCCAGCAGACCGCCGAATGCGAAACCGCGCCGAATGCCTTTCAATACATGGCAGACATAAAAGACAATCAGCCCGATCGTCGCCGTACTGGCCGCAGTGTACGAAATCCCGAACCCGAGATGTTCCGACAAACTGAGCAGCAGCAGAAAAAATACCGCCTGCGCCAGCCCGACCAACCCATATTGAACGGGGTGGATTTTCAACTCAGCCAGCATCTCAAAAAGGAAGAAGGCGGAGAACGTGATGAAGATGAAAAGGAAGCCGTATTTCAATGCACGGTCGGTCAGCGCATAGGGGTTTACCGGATCGACAAAGCTCACGCCTAATTGCTGGATCGCCCCTTTTTTCTGCCCTTTCAATTGCTGGCGCGCCGAACAGGCCAGCCCGTTGACGTTCCATTCCGCCTCAAACCCTTCGCCTGTAATTGTGCGGTCGGTTGCCAGAAAATCGCCGATAAAACTCGGGTGCGGCCAGTCCGATTTCAGCTGAATGCGGTTTTCCGCGCCGATCGGAACAAACGCCAGCTGGCCCATTCCGTACACATCCAAATTGAGCCCGAAATCAAACTGTTTTCCGAACAGCTCTTTCATATCGGGGATTTCGGCGTGAACACCGGGATAAAGCTGTTCGAGATCGTTGCCCGGCTTAATATCCAGTTCCGCCCCGTTCCATTTCAGTTTCGGCACTTTTGAAAGGCCGCGCTTGTCGCTGATCAGCAGATTGGCGTTTACTGAAACCAGTTCCGTGCGCGATCCCTCCCGCGCCGAAAGGCTCTTGAATTCCGGGAACTTTACATTGCCCTGAACGGTTCCGCTGCTTTGGAAAACATTGGCTTTGAAAATACCGCGGTAACGCTCCTGCACCCGCAGCGAACCGTCGAACGAAAACTGCTCCGGAAAGACCAGCTCCGTGCGCAGGCTGCACATCTCTTTGTCGTACCAGGTGTCCTTCTCTTTATTGTAAAGGCGCTCCATCCAGTATTCCCGGAAGGTGACCGAAAACACCGGCCCGATCAGCTGCTGCTCTCCGGCATAGCTGCCCGCAATACCGCGCTCCACTTCCATTTGGCGGTATTTCCGTTCATGGCTCAATCCGCTGATGGATGACAGCACCGCCGTCATGATCAGTGAAATGATTCCGAGAATAATCAGTTTGAACAACATTTTCTTCTGCATCCGGACCTCCTTGTTATTGATGCGGGGAAAGGTTCGGAAACGCAGTTGAAGAAAGTTTGAAGCCTGTGTGAAATGGAGGTGAAAAATTATCCGGCCGAAGGAATAAAGAGCGTTGCTTCAACTCCGCCTGCGGGGCGGTTTTGCAGTTCAATTTTACCGCCGTGCAGCCGGGTAATTTCGCGGACAAAATTAAGGCCCAATCCGGAACTCTTCGCTCCGTCGTTCGGCCGCGGCAGGGAATAGAAGCGGTCGAAAATCCGGTTGACGGCATATTCCGGAATGCCCGCGCCTTCGTCAGTTATCCGGATACGGGTTCCTTTTTCATCCGTTTCGGCGGTCATTTTTACCCGGCTTTTTTCCGGCGAAAAATCGACGGCATTCTGCAGCAGGTTGGCAACGGCCTGCCGCAGCAGGAAATATTCGCCGTACAGCGTTGTTTCCGGTTCGGCCGAAATTTGAATTTCAACCTGTTTTGACTGAAGCTGCGGCAGCAGCGAATCGGAAACATCCGCAAACAACGCGTCAACAGCAATGGCTTCTTTAAGCAACGGCTCTTTCCGTTTTTCCAGTGCAGCCAGTGAAAGCATCCGGTCAACCAGCTCGTGCATCCGCCCGGATTCAGCGCGTATATTTTTCAGGAACCGCGCCCGCTGTTCGGTGCTCATCTCTTCGCCGAGCAGTTCCGCCGCACCCTGTATTGCGGCGAGCGGGCTTTTCATTTCGTGGGTGAGCGACTGCACGTAATGCTCGACATATTTTTTGCCTTCGAGCGCATCGCGCATCTCTTCAAACGCATTGGCCAGTTCGCTCATTTCACCCCCGTGGCCCAGTTTCGGGCGCACCGCTTCGCGCCCGTCGCGGATGGCCCGGGCATATTCCGTCAGAGCGCGGACCGGGTGAATAATCCAAAGCGACACCGGCAGCAGAAGCAGGGCGATCGCGGCAAAAGCAACCAAACCGGAAATGATCAGCCGAACTTTCGCCTGCCGCATAAAGGGATAAATACTGCTCACGGGTTTACCGACCGAAACCGCGCCGATGATTTCCCCCTCTTTTATGATCGGCGCGGCCACATAGAAATAGAAACTCTCCGCGTCATTCGGAATTTCATACGTCGAGCGCGCGCCATATTCCCCCTGCAAAGCCAGCGCAATATCCCGCCATCCCAAAACCGTTCCGGCAGGCATTTCCCCGCGCGAATCAAACTGAACCCGCGCCGCCGAATCCACCGCAATCACCCGCAGATTCATGTTGGTTTTGGTGTGGTTATAAATAACGGCCGAAAGTTCGCGTTCCGCCGCGCTTTCAAATGAATTCCTGAACGCCGCATTCACTTCCGGATGATTCGAAAGCTGCTCGGAGAGAATAATGGAGGTATCGACCAGCGACTCCTCCATCGTAATGAAATAGTGCAGCCGGACATCTCTCACAATCCAGTCAACCAGCAGATAAAAGCCGAACGAAAGCAGCACAAGCGCCGTCAGAAACAGACGGGTTCGCATTTTCATTTTTCCGCCCTCAGGCTATAGCCGAAACCGCGCCGCGTTTGCAGGCAGTCCGAATCCGGATCCACGGTGCGCAGTTTGGAACGCAGCGTTTTGATGTGCGTGTCCACGGTGCGGTCATAACTTGCGTCCGGTTCCTCCCACGCATATTCCATCAGCTGATCGCGCGAAAAAACCTGCCCCGGATGGCGGATCATCAGTTCGAGCATCCGGAATTCATAGCGCGAAAGTTCCAGCGCATGCCCTTTGTAAAAAACCGTCTTTGTTTTTTGATCGACCGAAAACATCGGTTCCGGTTCGGCGGATTTTGAGGGCGGAAGATGCCCGTTTGTGCGCCTTAAAATCGCGCGGATGCGGGCCGTCAGTTCCCGCGGACTGAACGGCTTGGCCATATAATCATCCGCGCCGATTTCCAGCCCGACGATGCGGTCGATCTCCTCTTTCCGGGCGGTGAGAAAAATGATCGGCACATCCGACTGCGCCCGGATACGGCGGCAGAAATCAAACCCGTTTTCATCGGGCAGGCCGACATCCAACACAACCAGATCGACCGTTTCCCGTTGCAGAAACTCCCACGCTTTACCCGCCGTTGCCGCGTGCAGCGGAAGCATGTTTTCGGTTTCGACCGCAAAGGCGATATTGTCCGCAATCGCCGGCTCATCCTCCACAATCAGAATCCGCTTCCGCTGGCTGTCCGTATTCTGTTCCATGGGGTGTTTATAAAACACAAGGCACCAAGAACTCAAAGCCTTAGTGCCCTTTGCGCCGTTGCATTTACATGTTTACGAAATCATCTGTTCAACAATTCCGGCAACGGCCCGGATCGCTGCGCCGACTTTGGAGCCGTCTTTACCGCCGGCCTGCGCTTTGTCGGGTTTTCCGCCGCCGCCGCCGTTACAGATTTGAGCGATCTGGCCGATCAGTTTACCGGCATGGATTCCTTTAGCCACGAGGTCGTCGGAAACACCCGCCGCGAGGCAGGCTTTGCCTTCATTGGCACTGCCGAGCACAATCACGGCGCTTTCAATTTTCTGGCGCAGGCGGTCGAGCACCTGCCGCAGCGCATCCATCGGCATATCGCCGAGATCGGCAGCAAGAACCTGACATCCGCCGCGGTTTTCAACCTTATCCACCAACCCGTCAACATTCGCCATCGCGGCTTTGGTCTGCAGTTCTTTGAGTTCCTTTTCGGCGGCTTTCACCTGTGCCGCCATCGATTTGACGCGCTCCGGCAGATCGGCCGGTTTAACGCTCAGGCTCTGGCTGAGGCCGGAAAGCAGATCGTGTTCTTCCGCCGCCCATTCAAACGCCGCCATACCGGTGACCGCTTCGATACGGCGGATTCCCGCCGCAACGGAGGATTCGGAAACAATACGGAACTGGCCGATCTGCCCGGTGGTCGAAACATGCGTTCCGCCGCAAAGCTCTTTACTGAAATCGCCGACTTTCACCACGCGCACGGTGTCGCCGTATTTATCGTCAAACACCGCCTGAATATCGTCCGCTTTCTGCACCTCGGCCAGCGGCATTTCAACCGTTTCAACCGCCGTGTTTTTCAAGATCTCTTTATTCACCAGCCGCTCGATTTCACGCAATTGGGCTGAATTCACCGCTTCAAAATGGTTGAAGTCGAAACGCAGGTAATCGGCGGCAACCAGCGAACCGGCCTGTTTAACGGAGCTTTCAACCACGGTGCGCAGCGCCTGATTGAGCAGGTGGGTCGAGGTGTGGTTGCGGCGGATTTTATCGCGCCGTCCGCGGCAGACATTCGCCGTAATAACATCGCCCTTTTTCAGTTCGCCGGAAACCTTTTCGACGATGTGCAGAACGATGCCTTCGGACGATTTCTGCGTATCCGTTACCCGGAATTCAACGCCTTCGGCTTTCAGCGTTCCGTGATCCCCCTGCTGTCCGCCGGACTCGCCGTAAAACGGGGTCTCTTTCAAAATCACCGCGCCGGATTCGAGCACGTCGAGCACTTCGGTTTCGAGCTTCGTTGTTTCGTACCCTTTAAACGGCGTGGCGTCCGCGCCGATGCTGCCGTCGCCGGCCAATACGACTGATTTTTTTGAAGCATAGTCGGCGCGGGCTTTTTCCCGCTGTTCATTCATCAGGCGTTCAAACCCGTCTTCGTCAATCCGCATCCCCTTTTCCCGCGCCATCAGCTCGGTCAGGTCATACGGAAAGCCATAGGTGTCGTAGAGCTTGAAAACATCCGCCCCGTCAATCGTCTTGGATTTTGTGCTGCTGAGAATGGCATCGAACACTTCCATCCCTTTATCGAGCGTCCGGTTGAACGACTCCTCTTCCGCTTTGAGGGTTTTACTGACACGGGCATGGTTTTTAACCAGCTCCGGGAAGGTTTCACCGAAACTGCCGACGACGGTGTCGGCCAGTTTATAGAAAAAGGGTTCGGCAAATCCGAGCGTACGGCCATACCGCACCGCGCGGCGCAGAATACGGCGCAGCACATAACCGCGCCCTTCGTTGGAAGGAATAATGCCGTCAGCAATCGAAAACGAAAGGCAGCGGATATGGTCGGCAATCACGCGGAACGCCACATCAATCGCCTCCTGTTCCGTCTGGCTGGCCGGATCCTTCGGCAGCGAACTGGTGTATTTCTTTCCGCTCATTTCCGACAGCGCGGAAAAGATCGGGGAGAAAACATCGGTTTCATAATTGGAAATAACGCCCGAAAAATCGGTGAAGTTTTTGGTGCACTGGATAATCGAGCAGGCGCGCTCGAAGCCCATTCCGGTATCGACGTGCTGCGCCGGAAGCGGCGTGTACGTTCCATCCGGATTCGCATTAAACTGAATGAAAACGAGGTTCCAGATTTCAATACACTCCGCGCTGCCGGCGTTAACCAATTTGGCCCCGCCGTCGCCGTTCGGCGTCAAATCCACGTGCAGCTCCGAACACGGGCCGCACGGGCCGGTATCGCCCATCATCCAGAAATTATCCTTCCGGTTGCCGGGCACGACGTGGTCTGCGGGCAGATATTTCAGCCACATTTCCTTCGCTTCCAAATCCGCTTCGCTCTTTTCATCGCCGCCGAAATAGGTGGCATAAAGGCGCTCTTTCGGGAAACCCCAAACACCGGTGATCAGCTCCCACGCCCAGTCGATCGCCTCCTGCTTGAAATAGTCGCCGAACGACCAGTTACCCAGCATTTCAAAAAACGTGTGGTGATACGTATCCAGCCCGACATCGTCCAAATCGTTATGCTTCCCCCCCGCGCGGATACACTTCTGCGTATCCGCCGCCCGGCCCGGCTCATACGGGCACGGCACCTGCCCGAGAAAAATCGGCACAAACTGATTCATCCCCGCATTCGTAAACAGCAGATTCGGCGCATCCGGCAGCAGACTGCCCGATTTCACGATCGCGTGCTGTTTCGATTCAAAAAAGTCGAAAAACGATTGGCGGATTTCCTTCGATGTCATTTTGCGTAACCTTCTTTCCATAAATTGCATGTAATCCCGCCGCTTTCCCAATCAGCAGAAAAGGCGCACTTTATACTGACTGCACCCCCGATATGCAAGAAACACCCTTCAGGGAAACCACAAACAAAAAATCCGGGGAGAGGGGGGCCGGGGGGAGAACCAAACGAAAAACCTCCCCGCATCCCGCACACTTAATCCGGCGGATCGCGACGCACAGAACCGCTTTTTAATAAAACCCCCGGATGCCGCAGTTTTTCTCTCCTCCATTTTCAACTTTTTTCCGTTTCGTGTGTCTTATACGAACATGAAAAAGACAGAGGTAGTTGTTCCCTGGGAGCAGGGTCTGCATGCGCGAACGGCAACACGGCTGGTGAACCTTGCCAAAAATTACTGCGCCGAGATCAGTATCCGGGCCAATGGAAAAGTCGCCGATGCCGGAAGTATCATCAGCATTCTTCTGCTCTGCGCCACCGTCGGCACCCTTCTTGAAATAGAAGCCGCCGGAGAGGATGAGGGGGCGGCGGTATCTGCCATCGAACAGCTTTTCAATGCCGGCGACACCTCAATGGAATACGGGGAATTGCTGTCGGACTCCTGTTACTAAGCCAAATGGAGAGCTTCTATTTGTTCGATTTGATAGTAAAAAATACCCCGCGAATCATTTCCGGGAGGTATTTTTTATGAAGCGAAAGAACGTTGTCTTTATTTTGGCCGACCAGCTGCGGGCGGATGTGCTGAGCTGTTACGGAGGGAGCGCCGTTGAAACACCGCATATCGACGCGCTGTGCGAACACGGAAGGCTTTATCGGCGCGCGATTTCGCCTCATCCCATGTGCGTCCCCGCCCGCGCTTCACTGCTGACCGGGGAAAACGCCGTTGTGAACGGAACGCTGGATAATGAAAACTGGCTGCGACCCGACCGGAAACAGTGCGGAATCCAAACCTGGCCGGAGCAGCTCGCCGATGTCGGCTACCACACCGAAGCGATCGGTAAAATGCACTTTTATCCGTGGGATATTCACGAAGGTTTTCAACACCGCCTGATTGCAGAAGACAAGCGCCACATCCATTTGCACGATGATTATGCCGAATATCTCGAACAGCACGGCTTTAAACGTGAACATGGCGACGCACTTCCCGGCTACCACGAAAACAAGGGCGCAACGGTCAGCAATATTCCGGCAGCACACCAGATTGACCGCTGGGTGGCCGACCGTACCGTTGAGTTTATTGAAAACCGCGACCGCACAAAACCCTTCGCCGTCATGGTCGGATTTCCCGGCCCGCACTGCCCTTACGACCCGCCGCAGGAATACCTCGATTTGGTTGATCCGGAAAAACTCGGCCCGTTTATTCCCGAAACCGCCGAAAGCCGACGGCTCAAACCCAGCTTTGTCAGCAACAACAAGCTGCCGTGGAACAGCGTTGACTATGCCGAATTCACCCCCGAACAGCGCCGTAAAGTCAAAACCCACTATTGCGCGCTGGTGAAACAGATCGATGACTGTGTCGGCGATATTGTGAAATCGCTCAAAAACCGGGGGATATTTGATGAAACGATCCTTATTTTCACTTCGGATCACGGCGATTTAATGGGCGATTTCGGTTTCGTCGGAAAACAGTATTTTTATGAAAACAGCATCCGCGTTCCGCTGCTTGTCCGTCACCCCGATGATTCCGAATCCGCCGTAATTGAAAAACCCGTCTCGCTGACCGATCTCCATTCAACGCTGCTGGAAATCGCCGGAATACCCCGCAATGCCGGAAACGACTCCATTCCCCTGCCCGCTTCCGATGAAGCGGTTACGCGGGAATATGTTTTCGGCGCCATCAATTATGGTTTCATGCTGACCAATGATGAATGGAAACTCTGCCGCTATGACGAAGCGCGCGGCGGCGATATGCTCTTTAATCTGAAAAACGATCCGCAGGAACAGATTAACCTCGCCGATAACCCCGATTATTTTGAAATCAAAAACCGGCTCGATAATATCCTCACCGACCGTATTCTGAAATCCACCCTCCGCGCCCACGAAGAAAAACGCTGCACCATGCTCGGCGATATCGGCGCAGGCGATTTCGGCCTCCGCGGCTGGCAGCGGGCTTATCCATTCTCAGCGAAGCACTGATCCGAACGGTAATCACTTTGCCTTCGAACCAGAGAGCGACTTTTTCGGAGGCTTTGGCAACGAATTCGATTTCGTCGCGTTTGAGGGTTTCTTCGTTCACGGTCCTTCATTGATCAGGAAGACGATGGTTTTCAATTCGCAGAAGGATATTTTTACATCAGCCCATCGAAAACGGGATTTCACCCCCGGAAAACACCCCGTAATCATGCAGGCCATTACCGCCGTTTCGGACAATTCTGCCGGAAAAACAAAAGACCACCCCGAAACAGGATGGCCTCTTTTTGAAAATCAATCGGCTCTACTTAACAGAAACCGTAAACTTTTCACCGGTTCCGACAGCACTGCCGTTGGCAGCCAACGGCCAGACCGAACCGAGCGCACTGTCGGCGCTCACATATTTTCCGTTGGATGCGGATTTCAACGACACCGAACCATCGCTGTTATCCACCCAGCTGTATTTTTCCCAACTGCCGATGGCTGTGCGATTGGCCGCCAAAGGACGATTAACCGAATCAAGATTTTTATCCGCACAGACATACTTCCCATTGCTCGCAATCAACGCAATCATGCCGCCGCCCGCGTCCACCACCTTAAACTTGGTCTTGCTCCACTCCTGCGTAACATCGGCCTGCAGACGCCAGTTCACCGGATCGCCGTTTCCATCCGCCCGCACAAACTTTCCGTTGGCTTTCGCATTAAAGGTAACCGTTTTACCGATCGGAGCCCCCGAACCACCTCCCGAATCCACCTCATTCACCACAAACTTGGCCCAGAACGCAGCCACCGTACCGGCATCAGCCACATTGAAGATCCACCAGTTTTCAACACAGTCCGAATAATCAACGCCATCATTCTGGATCGTATCGTTTTTGGTTTTATTCGGGTGGTTATCAATCACACGGTCCGCTTCAACCCAGAGCTGCTTCGCCTTCGGATTCTGTGAACTTTTGGCCTGCGCCAGAAACGATGTATCCGTAGACGTATACCGAGGCGTTTGCGGCCCGCGATCCTGATCCGATGCCACATTACCACTGTCCAGCGGCTGATACGTGGTTTTATCCTGCACATACGTCAAATCCGCCGGAGCCGTCATATCCTCATTCCAAACACTGTGCTGCACCAGAATCACATTACTTTTAATCAGCGATTCCGCCACTCCATCGCTGATCAGCGCGCGGATCCAATCCGCCGTAATGTTCGACTGCCCCGCCTCCTGAATCCAGACCTTTCCGCCATTCTGAAGAATCGGTTTCACCTTGTCTTTAATCCGGGTCACCGACGAACTGTACTCATTATGCGCATCCGTCCACATTGTATTTTTGGCCCCGAATGCCATCGTAAAAAGATCCGGAGCCGGAATATACAACGCCCGATCCGACTGCTCGCCATATGCCCCCGCCACCGCATAATAATTAACCCCATCCAGCTCGCTGTGCGCCAGCATACAGCCCAATGCCGCAATCGCCATGATATCATCCGGATCCGGCCGACTGTCAAACTGCGCAATCAGGATATCCTTACTTTTGTCAAAATAGGACCGCGCCGAAACGCTCCCAACCAACAGCACTGCACACAACGTAGATACGACTGCCTTCTTCATTTACGAACCCCTTCTTTTTTAGTGTTTGTGTGTCAACATCCGCCCAAACAGATCGAACACCGGAGAAGTCGTGCATACGAACAAATGCCATTCCTCCAGTCTTCGCCTTGAACATCCCTTTCAGGCGAGAATCCGGAAAATAGCACCCTTTCATCAACCCAGCAAACAGCCCTTTTACGCATAAAAACCAATCACTTTGCGCAACTCGTCACACCTCAATCGGCATCCGCCATTTTCATGAAACCGCACTGCTCACGAGACGGCCAGGGACGACAATGACTTTGCGGATGGTTTTTCCTTCGAATCGTGTCGACGTAATAAACTACTTCGCTGATTTCAGCTTGAGATCGATTCGCTCAGCGGGAAAATAGGAAAAACTGCGCCCGGTCTGGCGTCTTATCAGAAGTCCTTTTTCCTCCAGGTATTGCAAATCTGATCGGGCTGTTTGATAAACAACGTCGTGTGTATTCTGATAGGCCTTGATCGAATATTCAGCCGATGGATTTCGCAAAGCATGGCTCAGTAAAGAAACCTGACGGTGATTTAACTTCATCGACGATTCTCGAAGAATGGATTCGGTTAAATGAACGGACTTGGTTTTTTCGGCTATATATTTATGGAGTTCTTTGATCGCTTTCTGAATCACATCCAAATGGTAAATAATGAAGTAAGTCAGGTCATTTTCATCCGTTTCTGTGTGAAGAAAAGCTCGACCATATTTTGATGGGGCTTTTTTGATGATACTTGAAATGGAGATGAATTCGCACAGCCAGTATTTTTGCCGAAGCATTGACCAATAAAATAAAGCTCTTGCACATCGGCCATTGCCATCCGCAAAAGGATGGTCATAGGCTAACCAGAAATGAAGGATAATTGCCCGAACAACCGGATGAATGAAAAAATCTGGAGAACTCCCGTTTGCAAAATCACACATTGCCTTCATACGCTTCGACAGTTCACTGCAAAACGGAGGCGTATGCAGAATTTCGTTGGTAAAATTTTCGTACACACGGACATTATCACTGCTTCGGAAACGTCCAGCGTCATCCGGGTTTTCCATCGTTTCTTCTGTGACAGTCCGATGTATTTCAAACACCAGTTCCGGTGTTAGCGGTTGATCTTTTATATCCCGGATAAACTGCATCGTCCGGTAGTTGTTCAGAATCATCTGCTCGCTGACATCTCGCGGAGCACGGTTTTCACGGAGCATTTCCTTGGCAACTTTTCGTGTCGTCGTTGCCCCCTCCAACTGACTCGAAGTAATCGCTTCTTCAGTTAACGAGTGTAAAAGATAGCGGTTTCGGATCTGTGGATTGGTCAGTCCCTCTTCCGGCATTTCAATGCGACCACCGGCATCTTGGTCAATGTGATG
>QKFE01000310.1 GCA_003252225.1 Kiritimatiellales bacterium
CGGCCTCACGCAACAGGCCTCGCTCGAAAGTGGAAAGCAAAACCTCCCATTGTGGCTTAACTGTGGCTTAATCAAAATAATTGTGGCTTGACGTGGCTATAACGTGCTTAGGACAGAAGAAAACACAAGGGAACAGGTAAAACCGGGCCTTGGCTGCATTTTGCGAAATATCCCAGCAAAAACGTGGTTTTATTGAGGAAAAAGTGGCGCCCTGATCAGGATTCGAACCTGAGACCTACGGATTAGAAGTCCGTTGCTCTATCCAACTGAGCTATCAGGGCATCAAAGGGTCGGGAATATAGTTCAGGGCGGCGAATGGTGGCAAGCTGTTTTCGCCTTTTGATGGGTTATTGGGTTTGGCCTTTGAAATGATATTTTAGCGCGGATTTATGGGTTGGCCAGAGTCGGGTGGCGGGTTTGGATTCGAGCTGGTACTGGGCCTGTTCGGATAGTTTTGGAAAGAAGTCGAGGCCGGTTTTGCCTTCAATTTCGTCGATACTGACGAGCCGTTTCCGGATACGGGTGTAGGGCGGGCAGTCGGATTCAATGAGAAAGGCTAAAACCCGGAGCTTCCCGCCGTTTTCGTCGGCGATGATTTTGTAGTAGTGCGACGGAATCGGAATGCCGGATTCCATTTTTTCGATGGGGTCGGTGAATACGGGACCGGTGACGACCCATACTTCCTGGAAGTAGCGTCCGTACTGTTTCGCCACGACCATTTCGAGGTCTTTCCAAATCCCGCGGTTTACGCCGGGCGATTGCGGGATGATGTTGGACATGAGGAAGGTTTCGTCCTGTCCTTCCTGTCCGTAGCGGGTTCCGATGCCGTAATTGGGGGCTAAATGCCCGCGGTCGAAGCCGGAATGTTTGTAGTCGCTGGTGCTGATTTTCGAGCGGGTGCGGTGGTCGATTCTGAAAGAGGCGCGCTCTCCGTTTTCGAGTTCGGGCACATCGAATATGCGATAGGCGACCCAAAGCGGATTATTCATTGATTCGCTATAACCCGCGGTATAGCTGCGGTTTTCAAGGATCGTCGCGCGCCCGAAAAGCTGTAGTCCCTGCGACGGATAGCCGCCATAAACCGTTTCGCCGCGATAGCCGTCGTCGATTTCGATTTCCACATCGTGCCCGAAAAGAGCAAACCCGTCCCCGACCGAGAGAATGCGGTAACCGCTCAGCATCAGCGCGCGGTCAATCTTCGGCGCGTTTTTATAAACAGAATAGCGATATTTCCACGGGACATGAAAATAAAGAACCGAAACAAGTATATACAGCACCGGCGCAATAAGAACCGGTTGAATCCGCCGCCACCGCAGTGTTTGTTTAAAAAATCCCATTGCTGCTTTTTACACGTTCAAGCCCGCGCGCACGAAGCCTTTTCTTCACCCAACACGCTGTGGTAAAAGCTCCGCTTTAACCAAGTCAAAAGGCATGAGGCAATAGTGATTTTTAAGTAACCGATTTAACGCTGCATTGGGACAGGCGCCTCCCTCATGCCTATTGCCTGATTCCTAATGCCTTCAAAAAAGCATGCACGTACTTTTTACACAGAAAATCCTGCAGGACTGGGCCGGAAAGGCCAATTTTCAGAAAGGCATGTCGCTTTTTGAAAAAGGAAAAGTTGAAAAAGTGGAGTTTGACCCTCCGTTTGTGACCGGCTATCTGACGATCGGCGTTCGCGGAATGCGGAGCAAATTTGAGGTAGATAAAGACGAACTCGTTGAAAACCACTGCCCCTGCCGAGAGAACCGGGAAGAGGGGGTGATCTGTGCCCATCTGGTTGCACTCGGGCTGGAAGCGATCCGCCTCTATTCCGACCCGCACCGCGTTGATAAAATGGCGGAGGAAAAACGGCGTTCTGAACGGCTGGCGGCTTTTGACGATTCGGCCTATCACGCCCGCGGCCCGAACGGAATACCCGCCCAACTGCGGATGACTTTAAAGCAGAGCTGGCGCGATCATTTGGCCGACTGCAAAATACCGATGCGTTGCGCGGCTGAAATCGGCGGACAAATTATCCCCCTAAATGAAGTCCCGAAAAACCACCCGCTCGCCCTTTCCAAAACGGACGATAACCTGCTGTACGTGCTGGAGGATATCTGCGAAGGCCCGGCGAAAGGAAAATTTGAGACATCGCTCGCCGATTTTATCAACATTCTAGAACTCTGCCTCGGCAAACCCATTTATGTCGGCGGCGTCGAAGGCTATTTAATGGTCGATGATTCTGTGACCCCGACCACTTTGAAAATGCGCCTTGATGAAACAACCGGCGAACTGGTGCTCACCCTTCACCCTATTTTAACTGATGCTTCGTGCGAGAAACCCACTTTCATTGTCAGCGGAGGAAACGGCTGGGTATTGCAGGGCGACATTTTCACGAAGCTCGACAAAGTGCTGCCCGGCCCGATGCGGGCGATTTATGACGGGCCGATTCGTATTCCGCGCGACGCAATTCCGACTTTCATGCAAAACGAATGGCCGGTGCTACAGAAAATGATCGCGGTTGATTCCAACATCACGCCCGATATGCTTTCGCTCAGCCCGGCCAAACCGCGATTTCGGCTCACCGTTGAAGGAACGCAGACCGCGCTTTCGGCGACCCTTTATGCCGAATATGGAACCGTTCAGCTGGTTGTCGGCCGCGACGAACAGTTGGGCAGGTTTTCCATTCCGGCCGATGATGATTTTCTTGACTTCCAAATCCGGAATCCCGAGGCCGAACAGGAGGCGCTTCAGATTGCAACGGATGCGGGTTTTCGCGGGCGGCGCGGCGATATGCTGACGCAGATTCGCGGCAACCGGGAAGTACTGAACTTTCTCGGCGGCGCAATGCCGAAACTGAAGCGGCTGGGTTGGCGGATCGATTTGGTCGGAATGATTGCCGCCTTTATGGATCAGGCGGAATCGACGGTGCCGGTGGTGCATATTCATTCATCAGCGAACAACGGCTTTTTTGATGTCGGTTACGATTATGAAACCACCGGCGGACAAAGCCTCGATGATGCCGATATTCAGCGGGCGATCAATATGGGCGAAGCGTTTATCGAGAAGAAAGGCCGCACGATTCTGCTCGATCTCGAAGCCATCGAAACCGCGCGCGATGTATTTTCAGATTGTTCTGTCGGACAGGGCGATGCGCCCGGCACCTTTAAAATGAACGACATTCACGCGGCCTATGTTCAATCATCGCTTTTATCGCTCGACGGCATCGATATTGAATCGGCGCCGGAGTGGACGCAGAAAGCCGAAGCGCAAAACCGCGACGCAAAACTCGAACCCGTTCCGCTCGGCCGGTTGGAAAACACCCTGCGCGACTATCAGAAAACCGGCGTCTACTGGATGCGTTATTTGGAACGCAGCGGATTTGCCGGTATTCTCGCCGACGAAATGGGATTGGGGAAAACCCTGCAAACACTGACGTGGCTCCAGCTTCAGCGAGAAAAAAATGAGGCTGAAAACGCGCCGGCCATCATCGTCTGTCCCACCAGTCTGGTCGATAACTGGGCGGAAGAGGCCGCCAAATTTACCCCCGAAATGCGCGTCATAAAAATGCACGGAGCCGACCGTCATGAAAATTGGAACGATATTAAAAACGCCGATTTAATCATCACCTCCTATGCCCTCATTCGCCGCGATCTGGCCGCCTATTTGGAGCATAAATTTTCCGCCGCAGTGCTCGACGAAGCGCAGCATATTAAAAACCGAACCACCCAGAATGCGGAAGCCGTTAAACAGATACAGGCGCATCACAAGCTGGTGCTGACCGGAACACCGATCGAAAACAGCGTCGCCGACCTTTGGTCGATTATGGATTTTCTGATGCCCGGCTATCTGGGCAACCACAAAGCCTTCCGTGAAAACTATGAACTCCCCATTCAAAACGGCGGTTCCGACGGCGAAGCGGCCCAACTGAAACTGCGCCGAAAACTGCACCCGTTTTTATTGCGCCGCTTAAAAAAAGAGGTCGCGAAAGATTTGCCGGATAAAATCCAACGGATTGCACACTGTTCACTGACGGCCGATCAGGCGGCGGTGTATAAAAAGCTGATGGAAAGCGCGAAGTCGGAAATCAACAACCTTGTCGGCACACAAGGCTTTAATAAATCGCGCATGCAGATTCTGAAAATCCTGCTGCAACTGCGGCAAACCTGCTGCCATTTGGATCTGCTGAAACTGCCCGGCTTAAACAGCGAATATCCCTCCGCCAAACTCGACCTCTTTTTTGAATTGGTCGATGAAGCGCTCGACGCCGGTCACCGCATTTTGGTCTTCAGCCAGTTTACTTCTATGCTTGCCATCATTCGCGAAGAGCTCGAAGCGCGCAGTTTAAAATACTGCTATCTCGACGGCACCACCAAAGACCGGCAGGAACGGGTTAAACAGTTCAACTCGGATCGATCAATCCCCCTCTTTTTAATCAGCCTGAAAGCCGGGGGAAGTGGACTCAATTTAACCGGTGCTGACATGGTCATCCATTTCGACCCGTGGTGGAACC